>JAFAID010000503.1 GCA_019236925.1 Mycobacterium sp.
GTTCCGCTCAACTCTAGCAACTTTTTTTCAGCCGGTTCTGCCAGAGTTCAATCGAACATATGATCGATCGGTGGGCGACCTCGCGTCGATCGGATACAACGGGCAGCCGGTCCGCAGCCCGTTTCGGGTGGTGCGTCCGCCGATCACCGTGCTGATCGATTTGACGGTGCTGTTCCCGCGAGAGCCGCACCGCTCGGGGCGCTATCACCCGAACGGCCTGCAGCTGCACAAGGTCGTCGAGGGCAGGCTGAGCTGCTGGGGCATTTGCGAGCAGGGCGACTGGTGGGGGCTGGTGACCTACCCGATCGCCTACGGGTCCAAGCGCAAGACCGTTACCCACTGGGTACCGGCTTGGATCCTGCGCCGCAAAGGCTAGATCGTTTTGAGCGCCAGGCAGCGCCAATCGCCAGGCAATGCGAAGATTCAGCGCGTGACATCAGTACTGGCAACGCTGATTCCGCTCGCGCTGGTCATCGCTCTCTCCCCGTTATCAGTCATCCCGGCAGTACTGGTGCTGCAGACGCCACGGCCGCGGCCGGCCAGCCTCGCCTTCCTCGCCAGCTGGGTGCTGGGCCTGGCCGCGCTGACCGCGATCTTTGTCGCGTCTTCCGGCGCGCTCGCGGGGCTGCATAAGTCGCCTCCGACCTGGGCGTCCTGGCTGCGCGTAGTCCTCGGTTCTGCGCTCATCGCGTTCGGCATCTACCAGTGGCTGAACCGGCACGGCCGCACCGAGTCGCCCAGGTGGATGCGGTCTTTCGTGACCCTGACGCCTGCCCGCGCGGCACTAACAGGGCTGGTCCTGGTGGTGATCAGGCTGGAGGTGCTCATCATGTGTGCCTTGGCCGGTCTGGCCATCGGAAGCGGCGGGTTCGGGGTCGTGGCCGAGTGGATATCTGCCGCGATCTTCGTCGCCGTTGCCGGATCCACCGTGGCCATTCCCATTTTGGCCTACGCGGGGGCTGGTCACGGCCTCGACGATGCGATGGCGCGGCTCAAAGACTGGATGGAGCGAAACAACGCCGCGCTGCTCGCAGCCATCCTGGTGGTGATCGGCTTGATCGTGCTCTACCACGGCGTTGCCGCGCTGTACTAGCTCTGCTTAAAGGACCGCTCAACCCCGCATAAAATCGTCGGGCGTGAGCCTCAACGACCGGAATGCGCTGGCGGTATTGCATGCCGCCATCGACCCGGACGACGAAAACGGGCTCATCGGCCGGTTTTACACGCGCTGGTTTTCCTTCGACGTTTCACCGCGTGACCTGTTCCCACCGGACATGGTCGGCCAGCGGGCCGCCTTCGCCCACGCGCTGCACTGGGTATACGGCGAGCTGGTCGCCCAGCGCGCGGAAGAGCCGGTGGCGTTTTTGGCTCAGCTGGGCCGCGACCATCGCAAATACGGGGTGCTTCCCGAGCACTACGAGACGTTACGGCGAGCGCTGCACGCGACCCTGCGCGACGAGCTGGCCGAGGCTTGGACCGACGCCGTCGACGCTGCCGCCCAGCAATCGCTGAACTTGATCACCGGACTGATGAGCGGGGCCGCGGACGCCGAGGAGGGGCCGGCCTGGTGGGACGGCACGGTAGTCGAACATGTGCGGATATCCCGCGATCTGGCCGTGATTCGGCTGCAGCTGGACCGCCCGATGCCCTACCACGCCGGCCAGTACGTCAACGCCGCGGTGCCGCAGTGCCCGCGACGGTGGAGATACCTGACGCCGGCCATCCCGCCGGATGACAGCGGCGCCATCGAGTTCCACGTCCGGGCGGTCTCGGGCGGCATGGTCAGCAACGCCATCGTCCACGAGACCCAACCCGGCGACCGGTGGCGGCTGTCCAGCCCGCACGGTGGCTTGCAGGTCGACCGCGACGGTGGCGATGTGCTGATGGTCGCCGGCAGCACCGGGCTGGCGCCTCTGCGCTCGATCGTTATGGACCTCACCCGCTGGGGTGAGAACCCGCGGGTGCACATGTTCTTCGGCGGCCGCTACCCGTGCGAGCTGTACGACCTGCCCACGCTGTGGCAGATCGCCGCGCACAATCCCTGGCTGTCGGTGACGCCGGTTTCCGAGCGGAACGCCGACCCCGCCTGGGCCGCCGACTATCCGGACGTGACGCCGCCGCGGGGACTGCACCTGCGCCAGATCGGCAAGCTGATGGACGTCGTCACCAAATACGGCGGCTGGGGGGACCGGCAGATCCTGATCAGTGGTGGACCCGAGATGGTCCGCGCCACCAAGGCCGCGCTGATCGCCAAAGGCGCCCCACCCGAACGCATCCAGCACGACCCGCTGCACAGCTAGCCTGGGCTAGTCTCGTCGGGTGCACATCGTCACACTGCGGGACCCGTCGCCAGCTGTGGAAGCCCAGTTCGTGCCGGACGCCGGAATGATCGGTGTCTCGTTGACCGACTCGGGCGTCGAACTGCTCGGCCAGCGCCGCGGCCTGGACGCCTATGTAGCGGACGGCAAGACCATGGGTATCCCGATCCTGTACCCGTGGGCAAATCGATTGGGCGCCAACACTTATACGGCGGAGGACACGACTGTCACGCTGACTCCCGGACACAACGGGGTGCGAACCGATGCCAACGGCCTGCCGATCCACGGCGTGCTGGCCGCCTATCCAAACTGGCGGGTGACGCATGAGTCGGCCAACGAGCTGACCGGCGAAGTGGACTTTGGCGATCAGGAGTTGCTGGCCAGCTTTCCGTTTCCGCATCGGCTGGCGCTGACCGTCACGTTGTTCGAGCGAACCTTGCGGCTGCGCACCTCCGTGACGCCTTCTGGTGACCAGGCGGTGCCACTGTGTTTCGGCTTCCATCCGTATCTTCGGTTGCCGCATGTGCCGCGCGACCAATGGATTATCGAGACCCCGCCGTTGCGGCATCTGAAGCTCGACGGGCAGGGGCTGCCCACTGGCGAGACGACGCGTCAGCGTGCCATCACTGAATCGTTGGGCGACAAGGCTTTTGACGACGGTTACGACGAGGTCGCCGAAGGCGCGGTGTTCGCGGTGTCCGGTGGTGGGCGCCGTATCGAGGTCCACTTCGAACAGGGATATCTAGCCGCGCAGATCTTCGCGCCGCTGGCCGAAGACGTTGTGTGCTTTGAGCCGATGACCGCCCCCACCGACGCGCTGCGCCGCGGCGGTTATCCAACCGCGGAGCCCGGCGATTGGGGCGTTGCCCAGTTCTCGATCCGCGTCTAGCGCCCTAGCCGAGGGTCGCCCATCCACCAGTAGTTATCACAGTGGCGCAGAGGGCGAGCCACCCGGGCCGGCGCGCAATAACTCGACCAACTCCTCCCGCGACCCGGCTCCCAACCGCTGGTAT
>JAFAID010000667.1 GCA_019236925.1 Mycobacterium sp.
CTCGGTGAGCTTGAACACCGGGATGCCGGTCCAGTTGCCGAGCACCTCGGCGATCTCGTTCTCATCGACCTCCGCGACAACATCCAGATCTCCTGAGCGCCACTGCTTTTCGCGCTCACCCCGCTGGCCCACCAGTTGCTTTTCGCGGTCGCGCAGGCTGGCGGCCTTCTCGAAGTCCTGGGCGTCTATCGCGGACTCCTTCTCGCGGCGGGCTTCGGCGATCTTCTCGTCGAACTCGCGCAAGTCTGGCGGAGCGGTCATCCGACGAATCCGCATCCGCGCACCTGCCTCGTCGATCAGGTCGATGGCCTTGTCCGGCAGGAACCGGTCGTTGATGTAGCGGTCGGCCAGAGTCGCCGCGGCCACGATCGCCGAATCGGTGATGGACACCCGGTGGTGCGCCTCGTAACGGTCGCGCAGGCCCTTGAGGATCTCGATGGTGTGGTCCACCGTCGGCTCCCCGACCTGCACCGGCTGGAAGCGGCGCTCCAGCGCGGCGTCCTTCTCGATGTACTTGCGGTACTCGTCGAGCGTGGTGGCGCCGATGGTTTGCAGTTCGCCACGGGCCAGCTTGGGCTTCAGGATCGACGCCGCGTCGATCGCGCCCTCGGCGGCACCGGCGCCCACCAGCGTGTGCAGCTCGTCGATGAACAGGATGATGTCGCCGCGGGTGTTGATCTCCTTGAGCACCTTCTTCAAACGCTCCTCGAAGTCACCGCGGTAGCGGCTGCCCGCCACCAGTGATCCCAGGTCGAGGGTGTAGAGCTGCTTGTCCTTCAGCGTCTCGGGGACCTCGCCGTGCACGATGGCCTGCGCCAGGCCCTCCACCACAGCGGTCTTGCCGACACCCGGCTCACCGATCAGCACCGGGTTGTTCTTGGTGCGCCGGCTCAGCACCTGCATCACCCGCTCGATTTCCTTCTCGCGGCCGATGACGGGGTCGAGCTTGCCTTCCATCGCGGCCGCGGTCAGGTTGCGGCCAAACTGGTCAAGCACCAGCGACGTGGACGGGCTGCCGGACTCGCCGCCGCGTCCGCCGGTGCCGGCCTCGGCCGTCTCCTTGCCCTGGTAGCCGGACAGCAGCTGAATCACCTGCTGGCGCACCCGGGTCAGCTCAGCGCCCAGCTTGACCAGCACCTGGGCGGCAACACCTTCGCCCTCACGGATCAAGCCGAGCAGAATGTGCTCGGTGCCGATGTAGTTGTGGCCCAGCTGCAGCGCCTCACGCAGACTCAGCTCGAGCACCTTCTTGGCGCGTGGAGTGAACGGGATGTGCCCCGACGGCGCCTGCTGGCCCTGGCCGATGATCTCCTCGACCTGGCTGCGGACGCCCTCCAGCGAGATGCCCAGTGACTCCAGCGACTTTGCGGCTACGCCTTCGCCTTCATGAATAAGACCCAACAGGATGTGCTCAGTGCCGATGTAGTTGTGGTTGAGCATCCGGGCCTCTTCTTGCGCCAGGACGACGACCCTGCGGGCACGGTCGGTAAATCGTTCGAACATCGGTGGTTACCTGCTCTCCCTCACCATCGGTACAACAGACGACATCGCGTACCTGTCATCCACTGTAGTGGGCGGCCCGCCGGGCTTCCTACCTTGCGGTGTATTACGCCACGCCTATTTGCCCGGTTACTTGACAGCCTTAATGGGAGCAACGCGGTCGAACGGCAAAACGTTTCCGCGCCGCATGCGCGATCGGTTCGCCATCAGCGAAAGCCGGACCAGCGCACGTTGGGTGCCGGTCCGGCTTTCGCGGTGTCAGGCGGCGGTCAGGTCGCAGCGTGGAATGCGTCGATGACGTCGGCCGGGATGCGGCCTCGCGTCGACACGTTGTGCCCGTTACGACGGGCCCATTCCCGGATCGCGGCGCTCTGCTCGCGGTCAATGGCTCCGCGGCCGCGACCGGAGCTGGAACGTCCCCGCCGACGACCGCCGACGCGACGGCCGGCCTCGACCCACTGCTTCAGGTCGTGGCGCAGTTTCGTGGCATTTTTGGTCGAAAGGTCGATCTCATAGGTCACGCCGTCGAGGCCGAATTCGACGGTTTCATCGGCGGCGCCCTCACCGTCGAAATCATCGACCAGGGTGACGGTCACTTTCTTCGCCATTGGCTGAGCCTCACGCTTTCTTCCTGAGCACTAACTGTGCACGTTGTTGAACCGCCCCCGTTGTGCATCAATCTGCCATAAGTAGGCGCGGTATTCAATACACCACCATAGATTGGTTCAGTTGCTATGCGGACGAACAATCGGGAACAATACTGTCTCTCTAATTGACAGACCAGTCAAGGCCATCAACAACCGATCGATACCCATTCCGGTTCCCGTGCACGGCGGCATGGCGTACTCCAAGGCAGCGAGGAAATCCTCGTCGAGCACCATCGCGGCGTCATCACCGGCCGCCGCGGCTCGCGCCTGTTCAGCAAACCTCTCGCGTTGCACTACCGGGTCGATCAATTCCGAATATCCGGTGGCCAGTTCGACCCCGCGGATATACAGGTCCCACTTCTCGGTGACGCCCGGGATGCTGCGGTGCTGACGCGCCAAAGGCGTTGTCTCTACTGGGAAATCTCGAACAAAAGTGGGCGCTGTCAAGCCAGCGCCGACGCTGTGTTCCCACAATTCCTCGACCAGCTTGCCGTGCCCATACCCGCGGTCGGCCGGCACCTCGACGCCGAGCTTCTCAGCGATGACACGTAAGTGGTCAACCGTGGTGTTCGGTGTGATCTCTTCACCGAGTGCCTCGGATAGCGACGGATACATTTGTATCGACGCCCATTCTCCGTCGATGTCATAGACACTGCCGTCGGGCAGCGATAGTTGTCGCGTGCCGATCGCCACGTCAGCCGCCTGTTGAATAAGCTCGCGGGTGACGATCGCCGAATCGTCGTACGTTCCATACGCCTGGTAGGTCTCCAGCATGGAAAATTCGGGGGAATGAGTGGAATCGGCTCCTTCGTTTCTGAACACCCGATTAAGTTCGAAGACCTTGTCGAACCCTCCAACGACGCATCGCTTGAGGAACAGTTCCGGTGCGATCCGAAGGTACAGATCGATGTCGAGAGCATTGGAGTGCGTGACGAAGGGCCGGGCCGCCGCACCACCCGCCAAAGTCTGCAACATCGGCGTCTCGACTTCGAGAAACCCGCGTTGCTCCAGAGCCGTCCGGATCGCGCGAATGACGGCGATCCGCAACCGGGCGACCGTGCGTGCCTGCGGACGGACGATCAGGTCGACGTAGCGCTGGCGCACCCGCGACTCTTCGTTCATCTCCTTATGGGCCACCGGCAGCGGCCGCAGCGCCTTGGACGCCATTTGCCAGCTATCGCCCAGGACGGACAGCTCGCCGCGCCGTGAACTGATCACCTCTCCGTGTACGCAGACGATGTCGCCAAGATCCACGTCGGCCTTCCACACATCGAGGGCTTCCGCACCGACGCTGGCGAGGCTCAGCATGACTTGCAGTTGGGTGCCGTCGCCCTCTTGGAGTGTCGCAAAACACAGCTTTCCCGAGTTTCGGGCGAACACCACCCGGCCGGCAACGCCGACGATGTCACCGGTGGTCGAATCGGCGGGCAGGTCCGGGTATGCGGCACGGATCTGCGCCAGCGTGTGGGTGCGCCCGACCTCGACGGGGTAGGGGTCGCGGCCCTCAGCCCACAGCCGAGCCCGCTTGTCCCGCCGGATCCGGTACTGCTCGGGGATGTCTTCGGGAATATCCTCTGGAAGGTCTTGTCCGCCGGCGTCCACGACCTGCCAGCTTAAGTCATGGGACCGTCCGCGTTATTGCCGGTCAGCGCGCCGTCTTGAGCCGTCCGCGCTGGCTGTCACGATTGCGTTCGAACACCAGCCGCAGCCCGTGCAGGGTCAGGTGCTGGTCGTAGTGATCGACGGAATGCAGTTCGGCCAGCAGCAGCGGCGCGGTGTGGCCGGTCGCCACAACAGTGACCTGATTTCCTGGGCCGCCCGCGAAACCGTCCACATCGTCGCGGATGCGTTGGACCAGGCCGTCGACCAGTCCGGCGAAACCGAAAACAGCACCCGCCTGCATGCATTCGACGGTGTTCTTCCCGACCACAGAACGCGGCCGGACCAGTTCGACTCGCCGCAACGCCGCGGAGCGCGCAGCGGCCGCGTCGGAGGAGACCTGCACTCCCGGCGCGATCGCGCCGCCCAGGAATTCGCCGTTGGCGGATACCACGTCCACGCAGATCGATGAGCCGAAATCGATCACGATGGCGGCGGTCCGGTATTTCTGAAAAGCCGCAAGGCAGTTGACGATACGATCGGCGCCAACTTCTTTCGGATTGTCGACGAGCAGCGGAATGCCGGTGCGGACACCGGGTTCGATCAGCACATGCGGCACCGACGGCCAGTACTGGTCGAGCATCACCCGCACCTCGTGCAGCACCGAGGGAACGGTAGACAGCGCGGATGCACCGGTGAGCTGATCGGCATCGTCACCAATCAGACCGTCGATGGTCAGGGCCAGTTCGTCGGCAGTGACTTCGGATTCGGTACGAATCCGCCACTGCTGCACCACCTTCGCGTGCTCCCCCGAACCGGAAATAAGCCCGACAACGGTGTGGGTGTTGCGGACGTCGATTGCCAGCAGCACGGCTACCGAACCTTCATCGCGGCGACACCAGCTCGCCGGCGTCGGCAGGTACGAACGCCGGATCGTGTCCGAGGTCGACCGGCCGGTTGTCGGCGTCGACGAAGACGATATTCGGCTGGTAGCTGCGCGCCTCGACGTCGTCCATCGTCGCGTAGGCGATCAGGATCACCAAGTCACCGGGATGCACGAGATGCGCAGCGGCCCCGTTGATTCCGATCACGCCGCTACCGCGCTGACCGGTGATCGCGTAGGTGACGAGCCGGGCGCCGTTGTCGATGTCGACAATGGTCACCTGTTCGCCCTCGAGCAGATCGGCGGCATCCATTAAGTCGGCGTCGATCGTCACCGAGCCGACGTAGTGCAGATCTGCCTGCGTGACGGTCGCCCGGTGGATCTTCGATTTGAGCATTGTTCGTAACATCAGTTCCTCCAGGGTGATTCGGAAGTTCCGGCGGCAACCGCGGGCTCTGGCCCGTCGGCGCCCACAGTCGTACTGATTTCAATCGCGACATTGTCGAGGAGTCTGGTGGTGCCGAGCCGGGCCGCAACGAGCAGCCGGGCAGGGCCGTGCAGCGGTGCGGGCCCTAATTCCGGGTCGCGCACCTGAAGATAATCCACGTCGATCGCGGGTACCTCCGACAGCACGGCACGGGCCGCCCGCAGCGCCGCGTCCGCACCACCCGATGCGGCGTGCGTCCCGGCCAGCAGTGCCGCCGACAGCAGGCCCGCCAGTTCACGTTGCGCAGGGTCGAGGTATCGGTTGCGTGACGACATAGCCAGGCCATCCAACTCGCGCACGATCGGCACGCCGATCACCCGAGTATCGACATTGAGGTCGACGACCATCTGTCGCACCAACACCAGCTGCTGATAGTCCTTCTCCCCGAAGAAAACTCGGTCAGGGTGCACAATCTGCAGCAGCTTGAGCACCACGGTCAGCATGCCGGCGAAGTGGGTGGGCCGGGCGGCACCCTCGAGCTCGGATCCCAACGGACCCGGATGCACGGCGGTACGCGGACCGTCCGGATACATCGCCGCAACGCTTGGGGTGAAAGCTATTTCAACCCCTTCGCCGCGCAACAGCGCCAAGTCGTCTTCGACGATCCGCGGGTAGGCGTCAAGATCCTCGTCAGCACCGAATTGCAGCGGGTTGACGAAGATCGACACCACCACAACCGAACCGGGGACCCGCTTCGCCGCGCGAACGAGGGCGAGGTGTCCATCGTGCAGCGCGCCCATGGTGGGCACCAGCATCACCCGTCGACCGGTATGCCGCAGCGCACGGCTGACCTCGCGGATATCACTGGGGCTGGCATACACGTTGAGTTCGCCGGCGTTGAACTTCGGCCTGTTGACGGTCATCGCGCCAACACCTCGAGGACGTCATCCGGCGCATGCGCGCGTTGCGCGGTGCGCAGGGCGTTCACCCGGTAGGCCTGAGCCAGCTGCGCGTCGACCGCCGCCAGCGCGTTCAGGTGATCGGCGACCGCGCCCGCATCGCCGCGCGCGACCGGCCCGGTGAGCGCCGCCTGTCCTCGTTGCAGGGTGTTTTCCAGCGCCGCGCGGGCCAGCGGTCCGAGTATCCGTTCGGCGATGCCGCCGGGTTGATCGTCGACGAGCTGTTGCCCGAGCAGTTCGGTCCCCGACATCGCCGCCCGCAATGCGTCCAGGGCGTCGGCGAGCACCGTGACGATGTGGTTGCCGGCATGGGCCAACGCCGCGTGATACAGCGTCCGCGCGTCCTCGCGGACCCGGAACGGCTCACCGCCGATCTCAAGCACCAGCGATTGCGCAATCGCGTAACCGACCTCGTCGGCCGCGGTGATCCCGAAGCAGGTGTCCGGCAGCCGGGAGATGTCCTCTTCGGAGCCGGTGAACGTCATCGCCGGATGAATGGCCAGCGGTATGCAGTCCTGCCTGCTCAGCGGCGCCAGCACGGCTACGCCGTTGGCGCCCGAGGTGTGCGCGACGATGGTGCCGGGCCGCACCGCCGATGTGGCGGCCAACCCCGAAACCAGCGCCGCGAGCTCGGTGTCCGGCACGGCCAACAACAGCAATTCGGCGTTGCCGGCAACATCTGGTACCGGCGACACCGGCGTGTCAGGCAACCAGCGCTCGGCACGCTGCCGCGACGCGCGGGAAACGGCGCTGCACGCCACCACGACGTGGTCGACACGTTCCAGCGCGACGCCCAATGCCGTTCCCACCCGGCCGGCGGAGATGATCCCCACCTTGAGCCGAGCGGGGCGCAATCCGTCGAACTGCACCATCGCAGACGACCCTCACAAAATCTCTTGGTTCGTTCCAGTCCCGCGGTGCGGGTACCGGACGGTCGATAAGAATGTACCCCGGGGACGACGCAGTTGGCCTGTGGCCTTCGCCTCAGTCCTCGCGGCGCCGGCGCCGGCCACCCCCGGACGGGCTGGTTTGCAGCCGCGCCAGCAACTCGGCGACCGACTGGCCGCCGGACGGCGGAGCCTCGGTATCCAACGGATCGGTAGTGCGATGCCGGGCCGACGGTGCGGGTGGCGGCGACATCGCCGGCTCCCGGTCTGGTGGGGGCGGTGGCGAAGGTGGCATCGGCGGCGGTGGCGGCGACATCGCGGGCGGCGGCGTCTCGCCGATGCCGGCGTCGGAATATTCCGCGGAATGCCGGGCCCGACGACCTGGCCCGCGCCACTCGGCTTCGAATCCCGCGATTTGGCCTGCCGGCTCGGCGACGTTGGAATGCCGCCCCCGCCGGTCAACCGACGGCGCGGAGGGCGGAGGGGCTTCGTTGACGCTGGGAGAACCCAACGTCCCGTCGCGGGACGGGGCGTTGTCGTACTTCCACGGCCCCGTGCCGCCGTTGTCGCCCGATTCGGAAGTCCAATTGCTGCCAGGTGTTCCGGCAGGCAGCCACTGCCCTTCGGGGCTCACCGGCTGCCAGCCGGCGGGCGCTTCTTGACGCCGGGGCGCTTCAGTCGGCGCCGACCACTCGGGCCGCTGCTGTTCAGGCGGCGGCCCGGGCGGCGCGGGTGGAGGTACAAATCGCGGCTCGGGCGCAGGCGGCGCCTCGTGCCGTCGGTGTGAACGGCCTGAAGGTTGGGGCTCGTAGCGCTCTCCCACGCTCGCGGGTGACGCGCCCGATGACGCGGCATAGCCATTGGCCTCCGCCGTTTGCTCCCGCAGGGCCCAGCGGCCCTCAGGCTGCCGCTCCGCTGCGCGCGCGGGTGGTGCGCCGGGCCCGACCCAACCGGTGGGTGGCGTCGACTCGTCCTGCTGAGCTGGGGCGGCTCGCTCGCCGCGGCGCCGATGCGCACTCAGGTCTGCCTCTGGCGCCTCGTATGCCTCGGCCGCACGGTTTGGCCCGGAAGCCTCCTGAGCGTCGGCGGGCTGATAGGCGTACGCGGCCGCCTGGTAACTATCCGCGACCGGCTGCCGGGGCGGTGGGGCCAGCGGCTCCTCAGGCACGTCGATGATTGTGCTGTCGTCCGCGCGACGAGGAGGCTCTTCGGCCCGCACCGAGGTGACGCGATTGACCCGTTCGCGTGCGCTTTCGTGTTCGCGATCCCAGTCGCTACGCACAGTTTTGCGCTCGGTCTCCAGTGCCGGCCGCTCGCTGAGCTCGGCGTCGAACAAGATCTCCAGATTGGTGCGCAGCGCTGCCAACTCGGCCCGCAAAGCCGAGACCTCGTCTGCGGCGTGCGCGCGCAGTTCGCTGGCCAGCTCGCGACGCAGCTGAGACTCCACGGTGAGCTCATACTCGCGGCGGGCCGAGATTTCGCGGTCCAGTTGTAGGTCGTACACCAGCTTCAGGTCCCGCGCCCGGGCCTGATCCACGTCGCTTTGCCGGCGGTAGATCACTGACACGAAGGCAGCGACGACGGCGGCCCACAGCGCCAGGACCACGGCGAGCTTCAGCAGCTCCACCCGGTTGGTGAAAACCAGTGCAGAACTGGCGCCGATTGCGAGCACCAGCAACGCCGTGAGCAGTACCCAACCCGGTCTGCGGCCGCCGCGCCGCACCCGGGCGCCGCGGGACAGATCGGTCATGGCCCGACTGTACCGGGCCGAGGTCACTCCGCGTGTCGCCGTGCTCCGGCGATTCTCACGTGCGCCGATTGCCCGCCTCCTCCTCGGGCCGCTTCGGCGGCCCGCATCGTCACCGAGCGAAGCCGATTGCCCGCCTCCTCCTCGGGCCGCCGCACGACCCGCACCGTCACCGAGCCGAGCTAACTTTCCGCCCCCTCGCCGTGCTCGGTGGGATCCTGCGGCGACTTGCAGCAATGTTGCAACCACAGCGCGGCAACTACCAATGCCAGCGCGCTGACGGCCGCCACCGCAGTGCCAGCAGTGTCTTCGCCAGCCACCCTCAGCCACGACCGCCGCGGCAACAAGTACACCAGAACCCCGACCCACCAACCCAGCGCCAGCGCGCCCACCCAGGCCGATGCCTTCGCGATCACCAGGCTGCGGGCCACCGACAGCGGATGCAACCAACCGGGCCCGTCGCCGATCTCACCGTCGCTGATCTTGGCCCGGACGTAACGGCCCCACAACGCCTCGGCGATGCCGACCGCAAGCAACGACAGACCCGTCCAGACCGTGATCGGTGGAAACCACCGGTATAGCAATACGACCAGCAGGTATCCCACCACCGTGGTGCCGACCACCGCGGCCGTCAGGTCACGTTTGCGGGTCGGGCCCATCAAGTTCCCGATGCCGAGTCGGATTCCGTACGCTCGCTGCGCAATTCGAGTGTCAGCCCGGTCGGTTGCACACCGGCGCGGTCGGCGGGATCCAGCTGGTCGAGCAGCTTTGCCACGGATTGTTTTCCGCCGGCCACCGTCAGCTCCGCGTCCGGTTCGATGGCCAGCCATGGAAGCATCACGAAGGCCCGCAGGTGGGCCAGCGGATGCGGCAGGGTCAGACCATCGTCGAGGGAGAGCACTTCGGCGTCCCCGGCCGGCGACGTCTCGTGGCAGCTGATCAAATCCACATCGAGAGTGCGCGGGCCCCAACGCTGTCCGCGAACGCGGTCAGCCGCGTGCTCCATCTCCTGGGCGATGCGCAACCAACCGTGCCCGTCGAGCTTCACGTCGTCGGCGATCAGCACGGCGTTGAGAAACGGACCTTGTTCGACGCCGCCCCAGGCAGCGGTCTCGTAGACCGGAGAGACTGCTTGCACCGCGTCGCCCAGCCGGTCGAGCACCGACTGCAACCGGGCCAGCCGGTCCCCGATGTTCGATCCGATCGACAACACCACCCGAGTCATACGCCCCCTCCCGCTGGTACTACCAAGCCCCGTCCCCCCCGCCGCGACCGTCGGGCCACCACCGCCACATCGGCGAAAGTCTGCCGAATCGGAGCCTGCGGCTTGTGCACCGTCACCTCAACGGCATACACCCGCTGGTCTTTCATCACATCCTCGGCGATCTCCCCGGCCACCGTTTCGATCAAATTGCGGGCAGGCCCGGCGATGATAGCGGCCGCCCGCTGGGCCAGAACGCCGTAATCGTAAGTGTCTGCCAAGTCGTCACTGGCCGCGGCGTCCACCAGGTCGATCCAGACGATGATATCGACCACGAAGTCCTGACCGTCGGCGCGCTCATGGTCGAATACCCCGTGTCGGCCGCGAACCGTTAAGCCGCGCAACTCAATTCGGTCAGCCATCGGATTCGAACGCCCCGGCTTGCGTCCACGCCTCGACGACCCGCAGCGCGTCGACCGACGCCCGTACATCGTGCACCCGCACGCCCCAGGCGCCATGCAGTGCGGCCAATGCCGAAACCACCGCGGTAGCCGTCTCCCGCCCGTCAGGTGGCCGTACCGCACCATCGGGACCGGCCAGCAAGGCACCCAGGAACCGTTTCCGCGACGCCCCGACCAGAACCGGGACGCCGGTCGCCACCAGCTCCGGCAAGGCGTGCAGCAACGCCCAATTATGTTGGCCGGTCTTGGCGAATCCCAGACCGGGGTCGACGATCAGCTTCGCCGGATTCACGCCCGCCGCAACCGCATCGTCGACGCTGGCCAGCAGCTCGGCGCGCACTTCGGCCACCACGTCGCGGTAGCGCGGAGCTTGGTGCGGATGGTCAGACGACACCGATCGCCAGTGCATCAGCACCCACGGCACATCGGCCTCGACGAGCAGACCGGCCATACCCGCATCGGCGCGTCCGCCGGACACGTCGTTGACCATCTGGGCGCCACTTTCCAGCGCCGCCCGCGCCACTCCGGCGTGCATGGTGTCGATACTGACCGTAATACCTTGCGAAGCAAGCCCTTTGACGACAGGAACGACGCGAGCAGTTTCCACCCGCGGATCTATTCGGACCGCACCGGGCCGGGTCGACTCTCCCCCGACGTCGATGATCGCCGCGCCGTCGGCGGCCAACGCCAAGCCGTGCTCGACAGCCCGGTCGGGGTCCAGGTAGTGCCCGCCATCCGAGAACGAGTCGTCGGTGACGTTCACCACCCCCATGACCTGGACCCGCGTCGTGCTCACTTACGCAAGATCAGTTCGAGCGCCTCAGCTCGAGATGCACTGTTGGACTTGAACTGTCCACGTACCGCCGACGTGGTGGTAATGGCTCCCGGCTTGCGGACACCTCGCATCGACATGCACAGGTGCTCGGCCTCGATCACGACGATGACCCCGCGCGGATTGAGTTTGCGCATCAGGGCGTCGGCGATCTGGGCCGTGAGCCGCTCCTGCAGCTGCGGCCGCTTGGCGTACAGGTCGACCAGCCGCGCAATCTTCGACAATCCGGTGACCCGGCCGTCGTGACCGGGGATGTATCCCACGTGCGCCACACCGTGGAACGCCACCAGATGGTGTTCACAGGTGGAGTACAGCGGGATCTCCTTGATCATCACCAACTCGTCGTGCTGCTCGTCAAACGTGGTGTCCAGCACGGAGTCGGGATCGGTGTACAGCCCGGCGAACATCTCGCGGTAACTCCGCGCCACGCGGGCCGGGGTGTCGACCAGACCGTGCCGATTCGGGTCCTCGCCGATCGCGAACAGCAGCTCGCGGACCGCGGCCTCGGCACGTGGCTGGTCGAAGACCGGGGTGCTCAGGGTCGCGGTTCGGGAATTCGGCCGCACCATCGAAGCCTCCGTTCGTGTTCAGCCGTGTGTCGACGGGTTGGACGGGCTCGGGTCGCCGCCGGGCGGGCCCGACGACTCGGCGGCCTGGCCTGCCTCCGGCGCGGGTGTCCCAGGCGGCGGATACGGCGGATACGGCGGATAGGGCTGGCCCCCGTAGTTGTGCGGCGGCTGAGCCCAGTGCGGCGGTGGGGGCGGCGGTGCGGAAGGCGGCGGGTACCAGTAGCCAGGCGGCTGTTGCGGCGGCGGCCAGCCGGGAGCGTGCCAGCCTGCCGGGGCACCGTAATCGGGTTGCGTCGATTGGTGCGGTGCAGCGCCTGCAACGCCAACGCCCTCGGAGCTGCCCGGGGCACCGTGAGAACCGTTGGCGCCGTTGGTGGCCCGATCTGTGTCTGCCTGCGCGGCATCGCGCGTCGCCGCCGCGATGGCAGCCTTGAAGGCGGGTTCAGGCGCCGGTTTCGGCCACGGCTCGCCACGCTCGATGGCCAGCTCGCCGGGCGTTTTGATCGGCGGTTTGTCGGACGGAACGCGGCCGCCGAAGTCGTCGAACAGGGTGAGCCGTGGCCGCTTTTCGACGTCGGCGAAGATCGCCTCCAACTCGGCGCGGTGCAAGGTTTCTTTCTCCAGCAGCTCCCCGGCCACAATGTCCAGCACGTCGCGGTACTCGGTGAGAATCTCCCAGGCCTCGGTGTGCGCGGTCTCGATGAGCTTGCGCACCTCTTCGTCGATTTCGCGCGCCACCTCATGGGAATAGTCCGGTTGATTGCCCATGGTCCGCCCGAGGAAGGGATCGCCGTGTTCGGTGCCGTATTTGACCGCTCCGAGCTTGGAGCTCATCCCGAGTTCCGTAACCATGGCGCGGGCCACCTTGGTGGCCTTTTCGATGTCGGACACTGCGCCCGTCGTCGGCTCGTGGAACACCAACTCCTCGGCGGCGCGTCCACCCAGGGCCATGACCAGCTTGGCGATCAGTTCCGACCGGGTCTGCAGGCCCTTGTCGTCCTCGGGCACCGCCAGCGCGTGGCCCCCAGTGCTACCCCGGGCCAGGATCGTCACCTTGTAAACCGGGTCGATGCCCGGCATCGCCCAGCCCGCAAGCGTGTGCCCGGCTTCGTGGTAGGCGGTGATCTTCTTTTCCTGCTCGCTGATGATCCGGCTCTTGCGCCGTGGCCCGCCGACCACCCGGTCGACAGCCTCTTCCAGCGCAGCGCCGGTGATGACGGTGCCGTTCTCGCGAGCTGTCAGCAGCGCCGCCTCGTTGATGACGTTGGCCAGGTCGGCGCCGGTCATACCGACGGTCCGCTTGGCCAGGCCGTCGAACTCGACGTCGGGGCCGAACGGCTTGCCCTTGGAGTGCACCCGCAGCACCGCGCGCCGACCGGCCAGGTCGGGGCTGGACACCGGGATCTGGCGGTCGAAGCGTCCGGGCCGCAGCAGCGCCGGGTCGAGGATGTCGGGCCGGTTGGTGGCCGCGATCAGGATGACGCCGGTGCGGTCACCGAAGCCGTCCATCTCGACCAGCAACTGGTTGAGCGTCTGCTCGCGCTCGTCGTGGCCGCCGCCCAGCCCGGCGCCACGCTGGCGGCCGACCGCGTCGATCTCGTCGACGAAGATGATGCACGGGCTGTTCTGCTTGGCCTGCTCGAACAGGTCACGCACCCGGGATGCACCGACGCCGACGAACATCTCGACGAAGTCCGACCCGGAGATGGTGAAGAACGGAACGTTGGCCTCGCCCGCGACAGCGCGGGCCAACAGTGTCTTACCGGTTCCCGGCGGCCCATACAGCAGCACGCCCTTGGGGATCTTGGCGCCAAGCGCCTGGTAGCGCGACGGGTTCTGCAGGAAGTCTTTGATCTCGTAGAGCTCCTCGACCGCCTCGTCGGCGCCGGCGACGTCGGCGAAGGTGGTCTTGGGCATGTCCTTGGAGAGCTGCTTGGCCCGCGATTTACCGAAGCCGAAGCCCATCCGGGCGCCGCCCTGCATGCGGGAAAACATCATGAACAGGCCGACCAGAAGCAGTAGCGGCAGCACGTAGATCAGCAGTGAGCCCAGGATGCTGCCCTGGTTGACGACGGTGCTGACCTGGGCGTCTTTGCTGGTCAGCGCGTCGAACAGGGGAACCGCGTAACCGGTCGGGTACTTGGTGATGATTTTGTCGGACCCGTCGGTGCCGCTGTCGGCCTTTTTCAGCGTCAATCGGACCTGTTGTTCGCGGTCGTCGATCTGCGCGCTCTTGACGTTGCCGCCCTTGATCTGGGCCATCGCCACCGAGGTATCGACCGGCTTGAAGCCGCGGGTGTCATCGCTGAAGTAAAAGAATGACCAACCAAGCAGCAACACGACAGCGATCGCCGTGAGCGTGCGGATCACGTTTTTCCGGTTCATCAATCATCGGCCGTCGCCGGCCAGGTCCTTCCCGATACACGCAGCTGGAATAGTCCAGGTTACCGCCCCGTGGCGATCGCCAGCTCGGCGCAGCCGAGTGCAGCGGCTCGCCACCATTCTGCCCGTGGTGATCGCCAGCTCAGCGCAGCCGGGCTCAGCAGAAATCATCCCCTCGAGATCTGCCGTTAAAACAACGAATAGCAGTTCCCCACAATTGCCATCACGCGTGTGCCCAGCTGCCGAAGGCCTTTCGGCCGGACCGGGCGTGTGCTTTGGTGAGACGGTGCCTGAGAGCCTACCGATCACCGAACGCACCATTAAGACCAATGGCGTGCAGTTGCACACCGTCGAAGCAGGTGAGCCGGGCGCACCAGTGGTGGTACTGGCCCACGGCTTTCCGGAACTCGCCTATTCATGGCGCCATCAGATCCCGGTGCTGGCCGCCGCCGGATACCACGTGCTGGCCCCGGATCAGCGCGGCTACGGCGGCTCCAGCCGCCCGGAGGACATCTCCGACTACAACATCGCCGACTTGTCCGCCGACGTAATCGGCTTGCTCGACGACGTCGGCGCCGAGCGGGCGGTGCTTATCGGTCACGATTGGGGCGCCCCGGTGGCGTGGAGCTCGGCGCAACTGCATCCCGACCGGGTCGCGGCCGTGGTCGGTTTGAGCGTTCCGCCGGTGCCGCGGGCCCAGGTCCCGCCGACGCAGGCGTTTCGCATGCTGTTCGGCGAGAACTTTTTCTACATGCTCTATTTCCAAGAGCCGGGGGTCGCCGATGCCGAACTGGCTGCCGACCCGGCAAAGACCCTGCGGCGCATGATGGCCGGCCTGCGCGCGCCGGATGACCATGCGGCCGCCGCGCGGATGATCGCACCCGGCCCGGCGGGCTTCATCGAGCGACTACCCGAAGCCAACGGCCTGCCGAGCTGGATCAGCGCCGAGGAACTCGACCACTACATCGTCGAATTCACCCGCACCGGATTTACCGGCGGGCTGAACTGGTACCGGAACCTGGACCGCAACTGGGAAATCTTGGCCGACCCGCCGGCCGCAACCATCACGATGCCGGCGATGTTTGTTGCCGGCACCGACGATCCGGTGGGGGGCTTCATGCGCCGCGACCGTACCGCCGAGGTGGTGACCGGTCCCTACCGTGAGGTGATGATCGACGGCGCCGGACACTGGCTGCAACAGGAGCGGCCCGATCAGGTCAACGAGGTAGTCCTGGACTTCCTCTCGGGTCTCACGCCGTCATGAACCGCTTGCTGAACTTCGGGGTCTTCATCACACCGTTCCACCCGACCGGCCAATCTCCCACGGCGGCACTCGAATACGATATGGAGCGAGTGGTCGCACTGGACCGCCTGGGTTTCGACGAGGCGTGGTTCGGTGAGCATCATTCCGGCGGCTACGAGCTGATCGCCTGCCCCGAGGTGTTCATCGCCGCGGCGGCCGAACGGACCAAGCACATCCGGTTGGGTACCGGCGTTGTGTCGCTGCCTTACCACCATCCGCTGATGGTGGCCGACCGGTGGGTGCTGCTGGATCATCTGACCCGTGGGCGGGTGATGTTCGGCACGGGTCCGGGCGCCCTGCCGTCAGACGCCTACATGATGGGCATCGATCCGATCGAGCAGCGCCGGATGATGAATGAATCGCTCGAGGCGATTCTGGCGTTGTTCCGCGCCGTGCCCGGTGAGCGGATCAGCCGTCACTCGGATTGGTTCACGCTGCGCGATGCCCAGCTGCACATCCGGCCCTACACCTGGCCCTACCCGGAAATCTCAACGGCGGCAATGATTTCCCCGTCCGGCCCGCGGCTCGCCGGGGCGTTGGGCACGTCGCTGCTTTCGCTGTCGATGTCGGTGCCGGGCGGCTATGCGGCGGTGGAAAACACCTGGGGAGTCGTGTCCGAACAAGCCGGCAAAGCCGGACACGACGAGCCCGACCGGGCCAACTGGCGGGTGCTCGGCATCCTGCATCTGGCCGACAGCCGAGATCAGGCGATCGACGACTGCACCTATGGCCTGCAGGACTTCGCGAAGTACTTCGGCGCAGCCGGGTTCGTGCCGCTGGCCAACCTGGTCGAAGGCGCGCAGTCACCCCACGAGTTCGTCGAAGACTATGCGGCGAGAGGCAATTGCTGCGTCGGCACACCCGAGGAAGCGATCGGCTACATCGAAGATCTGCTCGATCGGTCGGGCGGGTTTGGCGGCTTCTTGTTGCTCGGCCACGACTGGGCATCGCCGCAGGCGACCTATCACTCCTATGATTTGTTCGCCCGCAAGGTGATTCCGCATTTCAAAGGTCAACTGGAGGCGCCTCGAGCATCGCATGAATGGGCCAAGGGCATGCGTGAGCAACTACTTGGCCGCGCGGGCGAGGCGGTGGTCAAGGCGATCACCGAGCACACCGATGAACTCAAGATGGAAAGCGAGAACAGCTGATGCGTGCCGCGGTACTACGCGAAGGCCGCATGGTCTGTCGGGACGACGTGCCCGACCCAATCCCCGGTCCGGGCCAGGTCCTGGTCGGCGTGCGATCGTGCGGAATCTGTGGCTCCGACTTGCATTTCGCCGCTCATGGGGCCGAGGTGTTGTCGCTGACTGATGAAATGGCGGGCAGTCTCGGTGGCGGCACAAATGTCGACTTGAGCCACGACATCTTTATGGGCCACGAGTTCAGCGCGGAAATCCTCGAAGCCGGTCCTGACACCGAAACGTATCCGCCGGGGACGCTGGTCACCTCGATCCCGGTGCTGATCTCAGGCAAACACGTCGAACCGATTGTCTACAGCAACAAGACACTGGGCGGCTATGCCGAGCGGATGCTGCTATCGGCGCCGCTGCTGCTACGTATTCCCAACGGGCTGGATCATCGACACGCTGCTTTGACCGAACCGATGGCGGTCGGGCTGCACGCCGTTAACAAGTCGAGTGTTCAGCCCGGCGAGACGGCGCTGGTGGTCGGTTGCGGTCCGATAGGTATTGCGGTGATCGCAGCTCTGCGCGCTCGCGGAGTCGAATCTATTGTGGCAGCGGACTTTTCGCCGAAGCGCCGCGAACTCGCCGCAACCATGGGTGCACATCAGACGCTCGACCCGGCGCAGGGCTCACCATTCGACACCGTCACTCCCGCTGTGGTATTCGAGGCGGTCGGGGTGCCCGGGATCATCGATGACGTGATGCGCAGAGCCAGGCACGGCACTCGGCTGGTCGTCGTCGGGGTGTGCATGCAGCCCGACACCGTGCATCCGTTCTTCGCCATCGCCAAGGAGATCAACGTTCAGTTCGTCCTCGCCTATGACCCGAACGAATTCGCCGATTCGTTGCGGGCGATCGCCGAGGGCGACATCGACGTCGCCCCGGTGATCACCGGCGACGTCGGCCTCGAGGGCGTCGGGACAGCCTTCGATGATCTCGCCGACCCCAAACGGCACTGCAAGATACTGGTCACCCCCTAGGCGCCGGCCGCTGTGGCCGCGCCTTTGCCGCGCGACCTGGTCGTTCGTTGTTGTATCTTGGGCCAAGCTGGCTAGCGAGCCACCACGAATCCTCCGGAGGGGGCAGGATGCCGACGCCGGCGCTCAGCCTGCCAAGGCAGATGCTGCGGCGCCGGCCGGTGAGCGGCGCCCCGGTCGCGGTCAGGGCCTCCGATCACCTGCAACGGAGTCTGGGAACCTTCCTGCTCACCATGTTCGGCGTCGGCGAGACGGTCGGTGCGGGCATCTTCATCGTGCTCTCGCAGTCGGTGCCGCAGGCCGGCCCGGGAGTGGTCCTCTCGTTCGTCCTCGCCGGGGTCGCCGCGGGTCTGGCCGCGGTCTGCTACGCCGAGATGGCTTCGGCGGTACCGGTTTCCGGGTCGGCCTACTCGTACTGCTACGCCACCCTGGGCGAGCTCGCAGCGATGGGCGTCGCAGCATGCCTGCTGCTCGAGTACGGCGTGTCCACCGCCGCGGTCGCGGTCGGGTGGAGTCAGTATCTGAACAAGTTGCTCGACAACGTCTTTGGATCTCATCTGCCGCAAGCCATTTCGGCGGGCCCGTGGGATTCCGAGCCGGGCGTCATCAACCTGCCGGCGATCGTCTTGCTGGCGATGTGTGCGGTCCTGTTGATACGCGGTGCCAGTCAATCCGCCAAGGCCAACGCCGTGATGGTGGTGATCAAGCTCGGCGTGCTGGTGATATTCGCGGCCATCGCGTTCACCGCATTCAAGGCGGACCGATTCAACGACTTTGCGCCGTTCGGCGTCTCGGGCATCAGCTTGGCCGCTGGCACAATCTTCTTCGCCTACATCGGCCTTGACGCAGTCTCCACCGCCGGCGACGAGGTCAAAGATCCGCAACACACGATGCCGCGGGCAATCATCTACGCGCTGCTGATTGTCACGACTATCCATGTGCTCGTCGCGGTTGCCGCGATGGGTAGCCAGCCGTGGCAGGAGTTCAGCGGCGAAGAAGCGGTGCTGGCCGTGATCTTGGACCACATCACCGGAAACACCGCGGGCAGCACCCTGGTATGTGCCGGCGCGGTGATATCCATCTTCTCCGTCACGCTGGTGACGTTGTACGGCCAGACACGGATCCTGTTCACGATGGGCCGTGACGGGCTGCTGCCGGCAACATTCGCGAAGGTCAACCCGCGCACGATGACACCCATCGGAAACACCGTGATCGTTGCGCTCGTGGTGGCAGCCCTGGCCGCCCTGGTGCCGCTGGACCGTCTGGCCGAAACAGTGTCGATCGGCACCTTGACCGCGTTCATCGTGGTGTCAGGGGGAGTGATTGTCCTGCGCATTCAACAGCCGGATTTACCCCGCGGTTTCAAGGTGCCCGGCTATCCCGTGACACCGATCCTGTCGATCGCGGCGTGCGCCTACATCCTTTTCAGCCTGCACTGGTACACCTGGATTGCGTTCAGCGGGTGGTTAGTGGTGGCGCTGGTCTTCTACCTGATGTGGGGCCGCCGTCACAGCGCACTCAACGACACCGGGAACGGCGGCGTCGCAACGGCCGTGCCGGTAGATTGACCTTGCCCCTGGGGTAACCCTTACCTTGGCGATTACCTTCGGCCAGTCCACGCCCGAGCGGACTGATCACCGAGCAACCTCCAGCCCGAAAGGGGATGGGGACCAGTCGCTGCGCGGCTACCACCCCGGATTACCAATGAGTGAAACACCAAAGCCCGCAACCGAATCAACGTCTTTCGCCGAGAACTCGGCGGACTCCGCGAAGCCGGCTGGGCTGCGTCGGATCCTGACCTGGGTCGGGATCGTTGCCGGGGCGGTGGTCGTCGTCGCCGCCATCTTCGTTTCCGGTGCCGCAACGGCTTGGCTCTCCGGCGGGCACGGCCACCCCCGACACGAGGCGGCCTGCATGATGGACATGAAGGGCATGAAGGACATGCCGAAAGGGCCAATGACCGGCGACAAGGATTGTTGCGGCAAAAAGGGTCCTGCCGACACCGACTGCTGCGAACCCAAGAAGGCATAGCTGACCTCGTTTTTGGTAGCGGCTAGGCTAAGACCCTGCCGCTGCGGCAAGGTCGGGAACTGCAGACGCCGTCAGCGGGCCCAAGGAGAGTCACCGTGGCCCATACCGTGGGCGCTGCCGCGAAGGCTGTTGGCGTCTCGGCGAAGGCGATCCGGATCTGGGAAGCCAAGGGGCTGCTGCCGCCGGCCGGACGAACCGAAGCCGGCTACCGACTCTTCACCGACGACGACATCGAGATTCTGCGGTTCATCGGTCGGGCCAAGACGCTCGGGCTGACACTCCCGGAGATCAAGAGCGTCCTCGACCTGCACCGCCAGGGCACTGTGCCGTGTGACCAGGTCACCGCGCTACTCGACGCGCATATCCGGGACATCGACCAGACGGTTGCCGAACTGCGTGCGCTACGCGCCACCTTGGCCGCTGCCCTGCAGGGCGCACGCCAGGATCAAAACCGAGGCCGAGCCGCCACTGTCTGCCGAATCATCGAAAGCTCGGTCGACGATCGTGACGAGCCGGTCGATTAGGGTGCCGATCATGGCGGTCACCAAAGGTGCCAGGCTGACACTGCGCTTCGTGCTCGCGTTGGGTCTCGCGGTCGGCCTCTTGTCCGCCTGTGACAGCCACTCGGGACGGGTCGGAGACAATCCACGTCAGGTGACTGTCGTCGGCTCCGGCCAGGTGCAAGGGGTCCCGGACACCCTCACCGCCGACGTCGGGATCGAGTTCACCGCACCGGACGTCACCGCGGCGATGAATCAGACCAACGACCGCCAGCAGGCGGTCATCAACGCCCTGACGGGCGCCGGCGTCGACCGCAAGGACATCAGCACCACCGAGGTCAGCCTGCAACCCCAGTACGACAGCACCGGTGGCGCCATCACCGGGTATCGGGCCGGCAACTCGATCCGGGTCAAGATCCACCCGGCCGACTCGGCGTCTCATGTGCTGGCCGTGATCGTCGGTGCCGGCGGCGACGCCACCCGGATCAACTCGGTCAGCTATTCCATCGCCGACGACTCGCAGCTGGTGAAGGACGCGCGCGCCCGCGCTTTTCAAGACGCCAAAGACCGGGCCCAGCAGTACGCGCAGCTATCCGGGCTCAAGCTGGGCAAGATCATCTCGATTTCGGAGACATCGGGTGCAGCGGCCACCATGGCTCCGGCACCACGCGGCGGCATGCCGGCCAGCGTTCCGCTGGAGCCCGGCCAGCAGACGGTGAGCTTCTCGGTGACCGCCGTCTGGCAATTGCAATAACCGCTCCAGTTCTGGTGTCGACCCGCTGCGCCCGGCTTCGCCGGCCTTGCGATCGCCACTAGTCCTGGTAGACCCTGGGGTCCAGGGTTCCGATGTAGGGCAGGTCGCGGTAGCGCTCGTCGTAGTCAAGGCCGTAGCCGACAACGAACTCGTTGGGGATGTCGAAACCCACGTAGGCGATGTCCACGTTGGCGCGCAGCGCATCAGGTTTACGCAGCAGCGTGCACACCCGCAGTGAATGCGGATGCCGGGTGGCCAGGTTGCGCAACAGCCAGGACAGCGTCAACCCGGAGTCGACCACGTCCTCGACGATCAGCACATCCCGGTCGTTGATATCGCGATCGAGGTCTTTGAGGATGCGCACCACCCCCGACGAGGACGTCGACGATCCGTAGGAGCTGACCGCCATGAACTCGAATTGCGTCGGCAGCGGAATCGCACGCGCCAAGTCGGTGACGAACATCACCGCGCCCTTGAGCACGGTGATCAGCAGCAGGTCTTGGCCTTCGGCGACGGCCAGTTCGCGATAGTCCGCGCCGATCTGTGCGCCGAGCTCGGCGATTCGGGCCTGGATCTGCTCTTCGCGCAGCAACACCGATTTGATGTCCCCGGGGTACAGCTCCGGCGATTCCGCTGCCACGACCACAGCGTGCCGTGTCATCGGGCCGACAACCAATGGTGGTCGGCTAGATCGGCTCCCGATGCAACATCAAAAGCCCGTCGCTGCGGCCGGCGACCAACCGCTGATTGCGCAATGTGGACCCGACCGCCACTCCGCCCTGGCCACGCCAGGCCGTGATCAGCCGGTCCACGCCGCGGATCTGCTTGTCGGTCAGCCCGATCGCGCCGCCGGCAAGCAGCCAGCTGCGGATGACACCACGACGTACCGGATCGGGCAGCGCCGCCAACACCTGAGTGTCGAGCCCCTCGGCGATCGCGGATGTGGTCATCGCCTGCGAGATCAGGGCATCGACCAGCTCGATGTCCTCGCGCAGCGCAGTGGCGGTGCGAGCCAGCGCCTCAGCGACGCCGCCACCGAGCACCTCTTCCAGCAGCGGCAGCACCTCATGGCGCAGCCGGGTCCGGGTGAAACGGCGGTCGGTGTTGTGCGGGTCCTGCCAGGCAGACACTCCCAGCTCCGTACACGCGGCGTGCGTCACGCTGCGCCGCACGCCCAGCAACGGCCGATACCAGGGCGGGTCGTAGGGGCGCATCCCCGCGATCGACCGGGCACCCGAACCGCGGCCCAGTCCGAGCAACACGGTCTCGGCCTGATCGTCGAGGGTGTGGGCCAACAGCACTGGGCGGTCGCCGCGGGCGGCCTCAAGCGCGCGGTAGCGGGCAGTGCGCGCCGCGCCCTCCGGCCCGCCGTCTTTGCTGACCTGTACGCAAAGCACTTGGGCGTCAACGCATCCCAATTCATCGGCTTGTCGCTGCGCGGTCGCGGCGATCGCTGCTGAGCCGGCTTGCAAACCGTGGTCCACGATCAACGCGGTGGTCGGCAACACGGCGGCTGCAATGCCGGTGAGCGCCAACGAGTCCGGGCCCCCGGAGAGTGCCACGCACCAGCGATCGGCAGCGGCGAGGTATTCCTTGGCGAACGCCGCCACAGCCGCGCGGAGCTCGGCTACAGCACCCTGTCGATCCATCGTTGCGGGTATTCGATCTCGGTCGGCCGGGGCAGCGTGTCCGGACCGGTCCACACGGTGTTGAACCGCTCCATCCCGACCCGGCCCACGACATGGTCGACGAACGCCTTGCCCCGGGTGTACTGGCTCAACTTGGCGTCGATGCCCAGCAACGCGCGCACCAGCCGTTGCAGCGGTGGCTGCTTGCGGTGCCGACGTTCGTCGAAGCGGCTCCGGATGGTCGCCACCGACGGAACCACAACGGGGCCAACCGCATCCATCACGTGGTCGGCGTGGCCCTCCAACAACGTGCCCAGCACCAACAGCTGATCCAGGGCCTCGCGCTGAGGGTCGGACTGCACGGCGCGCAGCAACCCCAGAACTCCCCTCGAGTGTGGGTCGGGGTCGGCCGGCGATGGTTCGCCGCGGCCGCGGACGAAGTCGGCCAGCCGGCTGAGCACCCGCGTAACGTCTTCGCTGCCCTCTTGAGTCAACACACCCAGCGCTTGCGACATGTAGCCGGATAGCCACGGATTGGCGGTGAACTGCACCCGATGGGTGACCTCGTGCAAACATACCCACAACCGGAAATCGGATGGCTCCACCCGCAATTGCCGTTCGACCGCAATGACGTTGGGATACACCAGCAACAGGCACCCGCCATCGTTGAACGGGTCGTACTGGCCGAGGATCCCCGTCGCCACGAATGCCAGCACGGCACCGGTCTGCGCGCCGGTGACCCGTCCGGAGATAGCGCCCCGCGGCTTGTCGGTTCCGCCGGTCATGACCCGCATCGACTCGGCGGCCGCCTGGATCCACCCCGGCCGGTCGACAATCCGGGCTTCGGGAACGACGCCGTTGGTGTGCAGACCGGTGATGTCGCGCACCGGCGGTTCGGCAGCTTTGGCGGCGGCAGCGAGGTTGTCGACCACCTGGCGACGGGTGTAGTCAGTGGACGGCGGGCCGGGACGAGCGAGCCACTGGCCGACCGTCGCCGCGAATCCCCAGTCGACAGTGCGCCCCAGGGTCAGGTCCGGCGCGGCGGTCACGTTGCGCATCCACATGACCATAGGGTGCTGGCCACCGCGTCGATCGCCGTGCGGCCGGTCGGGCCGGCGGCATTGGAGATCAGTGCGAAGGTCAACACCCGTCCACTGCGGTCGGTCACCACCCCAGCTAACGCGTTGATCGCCGTCAGTGAGCCGGTTTTGGCCCGCAACCACCCGGCCACCGGTCCGGCGTTGGCCGTCGCGTCCAGGAACCGGTCGGACAGCGTGCCGCTGCCACCGGCGATCGGCAACAGGTCCAGCAGCGGCCGCAGCGTCGGCTGGTCCGGCCCCGCTGCCGCTTGCACCACGGCGTCGAGGGTCTTGGCGGAGAGCCGGTCGTCGACGGACAGCCCACTGGAGTCCTGCAATGCGGCGCCGCTGGTGTCGACGTGCGCGAGGCTCAATCGGTTGGTCACCGCCTCGACGGCGCCGGTGAAGCTCAGCGACCGATGCATCGACGCGGCCACTTCACGGGCAATGCATTCGGCCATCACGTTGTCGGAGACGCTCATCATCTCGTTCAGTCGCTCGATCAGCGGCGCCGACTGAACAGCCCCCAGCTGCCGCGCACCGGCGGGTGTGGGACGGCTGACGATGGTCACCTGCCGCGGGTCAACGCCGAGCGCGGTGGCCAGCGCGTGTCCGGCGTCCAGGGCCGGTGTCACCGACCGGCGGGACTCGTCGGTCGCCGGCTGGATGCGTCCGGCGTCGAGCATCACCGATTCGATCGGCGCGATATCGCCGCCCTCTATGTCCGCCGGATCCCAGCCCGGCGCCATGGTCGGGCCGGTGAACAGCGAGGTGTCCACCTGCACTGCCGTCGGGCTCACCCCGCTCCGGCGTACCTGGTCGGCCAGATCGCTGATGCGCGCCGCACCGTGATACCAGGTGTCCTGCCCCGGCGGAGCGCCCGAAAGCGTCGGGTCGCCACCGCCCACCAGCACGACGGTGCCGGGCTGGTCGGCGGCCACCACTCGAGTGGTAACCCGAGCCTCGCGGTCCAGTGCCAGCAGCGCGGCGGCGCTGGTGAGCGTTTTGTTCGTCGACGCCGGCTGCAGCAGCACGTCGTCTTGCTGCTGCCAGAGTTCTTTGGCGGTCATCGCGTCGGTGATCCGGCCGCCCAGCTTGCCCAGGTTTGGGTCGGCCACCACCGCCGCCAGCGTCGCGGCCAGCCCTGATTTGGTCGGCAGCGGCGCGGTGGCGGCCGCCGGGACGATGCTCGGCTTGGCCGTGACAGCCGGCGGCGGGGGTGGGATCTGGGCGCCGCTTGCGCCGCGGCCGCTGGCGGTGAACACCGCCGTTCCCGCGACCACGGCGGCAACGATCGCCAGCACGCCCACACCCACCATCAGGTGTGTAGACGACCGCCACTGAGTGGGACGCATGACTCTCCTGACTCCTTTGCGCCTATTGTGCCGAAACACCTGCCGACCCACGTCTGCGGGAGCCGCGTTGCGTACCCGATCCCTGGACTAGGGTTGACGCTCGACAAGGCTCGACAAGGGCCGACGAGCAGCGATCACCCCAGCCGAAGGAGCCGAGACGGTGGAATTCGACGTCATCATCGAGATCCCCAAGGGTTCACGAAACAAGTACGAGGTCGACCACGAGACGGGACGAGTTTTCCTGGACCGCTATCTCTACACGTCGATGGCCTATCCGACCGATTACGGCTTCATCGACGACAGCCTGGGCGAAGACGGCGACCCGCTGGACGTCCTGATGCTGCTTACCCAATCGGTGTTCCCGGGTGTGCTGGTCAAGGCACGTCCGGTGGCCATGTTCCGGATGACCGACGAAGCCGGCGGCGACGACAAGGTGCTGTGTGTTCCGGCCAACGACCACCGTTGGGAACACATCCAGGACATCGGAGACGTCCCGGAGTTCGAGCTGGACCAGATCAAGCACTTCTTCACGCAGTACAAGGCGCTCGAGCCGGGCAAGTTCGTGAAAGCCGCAGACTGGGTGGGCCGCAAAGAAGCCGAAGAAGAGGTGCTGCGGTCCCAGGAGCGGTTCAAGACCACCGGGCACTGACACCACAGCAGCGATGACCGATCGCGACGACGAGGTCGTACACGGCCACAGCGACACGCGGTTCGCCGATGTCAGATCCGCGCTCGCCGAAGCGATCACCTCCGGCGAAGAGGTCGGCGCAGCGATCGCCATCGACATCGACGGTGCGAACGTCGTCGACATCTGGAGCGGTCACACCGACGCCGCCAAGACCGTCGAGTGGAGCAAAGACACCATCATCAACGTGTGGTCATCGACCAAGACGGTGACCAGTCTGGCCGCGCTGATGCTCGTCGACCGCGGCCTGATCGAGCTCTCCGCGCCGGTCGCCAGGTATTGGCCGGAGTTCGCCGCAAACGGCAAGCAGGACACCGAGATTCGGCACATCCTGTCGCATACGTCGGGAGTATCCGGCTGGGAATCGCCATTTCGCACCGAGGACATGTACGACTGGGAGAAGTCGACCGCCGCGCTGGCCGCGCAGGCGCCCTGGTGGCCGCCCGGCACCGCTTCGGGGTATCACGCCCACAACCATGGTCACCTGATCGGTGAAGTCCTGCGCCGGGTCACCGGCAAGATGCTCAAAGAATTCGTCCACGAAGAGATCGCGGGGCCCCTGGGCGCCGACTTTCAGATCGGCGCCCGGCCAGCGGACTTTGGCCGAATCGCGGAGGTCATCCCGCCGCCGCCACTCGAGTTGCCACTGGACCAGTTGCCCGAAGACAGCCCGATGCGCAAGACGTTCACCGGCCCACCGCCCAACGCCGAGGCGGCGAACACCGCAGCCTGGCGCCAGGCCGACCTCGGAGCGCTGAACGGCCACGGCAATGCTCGCTCGCTGGCGCGCACTCTCTCAGCGGTCGCATTGGGCGGCAAGGCAAATGGTGTCGGGCTGCTGCATCCCGACACCATCGAAATGATCTTCACCGTCCAATCCGACGGCGTCGACCAGGTTCTCGGCGTGCCGCTGCGCTGGGGCATGGGCTACGGCTTGCCCAAGCCCGAAACCATCCCTTACTTGCCCGACGAGAAAATCTGCTTCTGGGGCGGCTGGGGCGGCTCGATGGTGCTGATCGACCACGACCGTCGCACCACCGTGGCCTACGTGATGAACAAAATGGGACCCGGCGTTCTCGGCTCTGAGCGAACAGCCAAGTCCACGACGTTGATCTACGAGGCTTTGGGGTCGTAACGCCACCGTCGCAAGTGGCATCCTGACAATGTGGGCCCGCTGTTTCATTTCGCCGCGAATTTCTGGTGGTTGGTGTTCCCGCTGGGTGGCGCGATCGGCGGGAGCGTCCGCGCCGTCGCGGCGGCCAACGAACGCCGGGCCGAGCGACGGCTGGAACGGTACCGGCTGAAGCAGCAGGCCAAGATCGCAATCGCGGAAGCATCCGGGCGGAAGCGCAACAACGAGGACGGCTACCGGCGCGAGATCGCCAAACTCCTGGCCGCGCATGATCGGACCGACGCGCGCTGGCTGGACTATGAGGTCGACATCGCCAAACTGCTCGACTTCCCGTTGATGACCGACATGCGGAATCCGCTGACCGTCGCTTTCCACAACGCCAGGCGGGAGGCCGATCTGCTGCGCCCCGAACGGCTCGAGGACCTGCTCCGCGATCGGGCCGCGCAACTGGAATACCGCGACGCCGTGCACGATTACGTCAGCGCCTTCGAGATCGCCGAGGCCGAAGCGATTCGCCGGCGGCGCAGCGATTTCTCCGAAGACGACCAACAGCGGCTGGCGCGAGCCCAGCACCTGCTGCAGCTTGCCCAAGACGACGCCGCTTCCCCGCAGGAACGCCAGAACGCCTACGCGCGGGCCAGCAGAGAACTCGACGGGCTGATCATATTGCCGGCCCCGGCGCGGGCCAGCATCGAACGACGCATCGCCGGTCAGATCGAGGCGTAGTGGCCTAATCGTTGGCGGCGGCCCGGGTGGCATAGAGGCTGGCGGCTGCGGTGACGACGACGATCACCACGATGACCGCCAGCGTGAGCAACGTCGGGACCTCAGGAACGTCGACGTGCTTGCCCCCGTTGATGAACGGCAGATCGTTTTCCCGCAACGCCTGCAGTATCAGCTTGATCCCGATGAACAACAGGATGACGCCCAGGCCTTTGGAGAGATAAACCATCCGCTGCAACAGATTTGCGAGCATGAAGTACAGCTGCCGGAGGCCCATCAAGGCGAATACGTTGGCGGCAAACACCAAATAGGGCTCGCGGGTGAGCCCGAAAATCGCGGGAATGGAATCCAGGGCGAAGATCAGGTCGGCGACGCCGAGCGCGAGGACGACGAGAAACATCGGAGTGATCGACCGCTTCGACCCGTCATTGACAAAGAGCTTGAGACCATGCCAGTTATCCGTGGCATTCAAGTGGTTGCGAGCGAACCGGACGGCCGCGTTCTCCACGCTCGTGCCGTGCTCGACGCCGCGTGCCAATCTGACCGCGGTGTAAACCAGAAATGCGCCGAAAAGGTAGAAAACCCAGGAGAACCGCTGGATTGCCGCTGCGCCGAGCGCGATGAAGATGCCCCGCAAAATCAGCGCAATCACGATGCCGACGAGCAACGCTTGCCGCTGATAGACCTTGGGCACGTTGAAGCTCGTCATGATGATGACGAAGACGAACAAATTGTCGATCGACAGGCTGTACTCAGTGAGCCATCCCGCGAAGAACTGCAGGGCCAACTGGTGGCCATGGAAGTACCCCGTCCAGATCCCGAAGCACACCGCGAGTCCGACATAGGCGGACAACGCGATCGCGCAATTGCGCATTGTCGGTTCCCCGGACCGCCGCGCCACCACGGCGACGTCGGACAACAGCACTGCGGTCGTCACACCCAACGTGACGACCCATTCGAGCAGGGACACGAACAACGGGGGCCTCCGGTCGCTGAAGTGCAATGCAACGCCAGAGGTCTCTTCCACCGTCGCGACCAGAGTCGCAAAGGCCCGCGGCCCCGGTCGCCCGGCTGTGGGTGACGTGATGACGACACCGCGGCAGAGGAATACTCCCCTCCGCGCACAGTCTGTCAGGTCGGGGTCGTCGCAGCTTGCTGAGCACGGCAATGGCTGTGAGTATTTTCGAACCGTGACCGAAGTGGGCGGCCCGGCCGCTGCCTCCGTCAGCCCGATCGCACGCGGCAGCGTGGCCAGGGTGGGCACGGCGACCGTGCTGACGGCCCTGTGCGGCTACGCAGTGGTCTACCTGGCGGCCCGTGATCTGGCGCCGGCCGGCTTTTCGGTCTTCGCGGTTTTCTGGGGAGCGTTCGGTTTGGTCACCGGATCGGCCAATGGCCTTTTGCAGGAAACCACGCGGGAAGTCCGCGCCGCTGGCTACCTGGACGTCTTGCCGGGGCGACGCACGCACCCACTGCGGGTTGCCGGGATGGTCGGGATCGGCGCAGCCGTGCTGATCGCCGCAAGCTCCCCGCTGTGGAGCAGTCGGGTGTTCGCCGAAGCCCAATGGCTTTCGATGGGCCTGCTCAGCGTCGGGCTGGCCGGGTTCTGCCTGCACGCCACGTTGCTGGGCATGCTGGCCGGGACCAACCGCTGGACCCAGTACGGGGCGCTGATGGTCACCGATGCCGTCATCCGGGTGGCGGTCGCGGTGGCTACCTTCGTGATCGGCTGGGGTCTGGTGGGGTTCTTGTGGGCCACCGTCGCGGGGGCGGTCGCGTGGCTGATCATGATCGTGGTCTCGCCGACGACCCGGGCGGCGGCCCGGCTGCTGACCCCCGGCGGCACCGCGACATTCCTGCGCGGCGCAGCCCATTCGATCACCGCGGCTGGCGCCAGCGCCATTCTGGTGATGGGTTTTCCGGTGCTGCTGAAGGCGACCTCCAACCAGCTCGGCGCCGAAGGCGGGGTGGTCATCCTGGCGGTCACCTTGACCCGCGCGCCGCTGCTGGTACCGCTGACCGCGATGCAGGGCAACCTGATCGCGCACTTCGTCGACGAGCGAAGCACGCGGCTTCGGGCGCTGATCGCGCCGGCGGCGCTGGTCGGCGGGATCGGCGCGCTCGGCGTTCTGACCGCGGGCCTGGTCGGCCCCTGGCTGCTGCGGGTCGGCTTCGGGCCCGACTACCACGCGCCCGGCGCGCTGTTGGCCTGGTTGACCGCCGCCGCGGTGGCCATCGCCATGCTGACCCTGACCGGCGCCGCCACGGTTGCGGCGGCGTTGCATCGCGCTTACGCGCTCGGCTGGGTCGGGGCGACGCTGGCCTCGACACTGTTGCTGTTGTTGCCGCTGCCGCTGGAGACCCGCACCGTGGTCGCGTTGTTGTGCGGTCCGGTGGTCGGGATCGGGGTGCATCTCGCCGCGCTGTCGCGCGCCGGCGGCTGATCAGCCGAGCTGGGGGAACAGGCGTGTAGCTTGTGGGCTTGAAATGCACGAAATGCTCAGCGACACGCGCAACGTCTGGATCGTCGTCCCGGCGTTCAATGAAGCCGGCGTCATCGGGGACGTCATCGCAGATCTGCGCTCGATTTTCCCGAATGTGGTGTGTGTGGATGACGGCAGCCGCGACGACACCGGTGACACCGCGCTGCGGGCCGGCGCGACTCTGGTACGCCACCCGGTGAACCTCGGCCAGGGCGCGGCCATCCAGACCGGCGTCGAGTACGCCCGGCGCCAGCCCGGCGCGCAGGTCTTCGCCACCTTCGACGCCGACGGCCAGCACCGGGTGAAGGACCTCGTCACGATGATCGACCGGCTCGGCGCCGGCGATGTCGACGTGGTCATCGGAACTCGATTCGGCCCAGGCGTCACCAGGCCTCCGCTACCGAAACGCATTGTTTTGCAGACCGCCGCCCGGTTGAGCCCGCGCGGCCGCAGGCTGGGATTGACCGACACCAACAACGGCCTGAGGGTGTTCAACAAGACCGTCGCCGACGGGCTGGACATCACCATGAGCGGGATGAGCCACGCCACCGAATTCATCATGCTGATCGCCGAAAACCATTGGCGTGTGGCCGAAGAACCCGTCGAGGTGCTTTACACCGAATACTCGAAATCCAAGGGCCAGCCACTGCTCAACGGCGTGAACATCATCTTTGACGGGTTCATACGAGGAAGGACGCCGCGATGAACTGGATCCAAGGTCTGCTGATCACCTCGATCATCGGGTTACTCGTTTACCTGCTGCGCTCTCGTCGCAGCGCCCAGTCGAAGGCCTGGGTCAAAGTCGGCTATCTGGTCTTCGTGCTCGGCGGTGTGTACGCCGTGCTGCGGCCGAACGACACCACAGTGGTGGCGCACTGGCTCGGCGTGGACAGAGGCACCGACCTGATGCTCTACGCGCTGATCATCGCGTTCAGCTTCACCACACTGAGCACGTATATGCGGTTCAAAGACCTGGAGTTGCGTTACGCGCGACTGGCCCGCGCGGTCGCACTGGAAGGCGCGCAAGCGCCCGACTGATCAGCCTGCGCCGACACCCCAGTGCAGCCCGCGCGAAGTGAGCAACACCAGCCCGAGCGAGACAGCGGCAACGACGACCAGGCCGATGATCGCCACGACCAGGGGCCGCCACCCGGTGCGGACGAGTTCGCGAATGTTGGTGTTGAGCCCAACGCCGGCGAACGTCAGCAAGAATGCCCACTTCGATACGTTGGCAATGTTGGTGCTTTGGCCCTTGCTCAGCCAGCCGGCCGTTGCGATCGCCGATACCGCGAGAAAGCCCAGGACGAACTTGGGGAACTTGTCCCAGATGAACGCCGCCCGTGCCCGCAGACCCGGTGCGACCTGGTCTGCCTCACCGCGTGAGGCCCAGTACAGCGCGAAACCGAGTACGACGAAACCGATTAGGGCGTTGCGGGTGGATTTCACCAGCACCGCGATCTTGCCCGCTTGGTCGGAATACAGATAGCCGGTCGCGGTGGTTTCGGCGGTGTTGTCCACCGAAAGACCGGCCCACAAGCCGAATTCGTGGTCGGTGAGGCCGATTGCGTGCCCCAGCACCGGCAGAGTGAACAGCGCAACGGCGCCTAATGCCAATATCGCCGCGATCGCATACCCGACGTCGGAATTGCGTGCCCGGATAGCGCCTTTGGAGGCCATGATGGCCGACACCCCGCAGATCGATGTGCCGATGGCCAGCAGTGAACCGAGTTTCCCGGACAATCCGAAGAAGTGGGCTGCGGCGAGAATGATCGCTCCGGCCAGGGTCATGTCCACCAAGATCTGTACCAGAGAGATGGCGCCGAGCTTGACGACATCGCCGAGAACGAAACGCACTCCCAACGCGACAATCCCGATCTTCAGCCAGAATTCGTATGTCTGGACGCCGGTGCGGAAGATCCAGTGCAGGCCGATGGTGTTGGTGATGACAAGACCGATGACAATGGCCCACAGCACGTATTCGATGTCGGGAACTGTCCAATGCTGTTGGTGAGCAAGGGATTTCCACCATATCTGGGCATACTTGCCGAGCAGCCCGACCGCGATCAACAGGAAGACGCCTGGCACATAATCCAACAAATTGCGGCTGGTGAAACTGGCCTCTTCGGCAGGATCCGCCTGGCCAACGACTACGGTGCTCACCGCGTCACCACGGAATCTTGGGCAGCAGCCCAGCCACGGCCAACAACACCACCAGACCGGCCACGATCGTGGCCCACCAATCGACGCCTATTCTCGCCAGGCGTTCACTTGCCGTTAATCCACCATTACTGGGTTCGCCACTGTGATCGTTTGTGGTCACGCAATCTCCTTAACGCCAACACTTTTGCAAATGCTGACCGCGGTCCGCGCCGCTGGACAAGGGATTGGCTCCGCCTGATCGATATTCGGCAGGTCGCAGACGTCCGTTAGCCGGCGTGGACGCGCCGGAAGTAATCCACGGTGCGGCGCACTCCCTCGTCGAGCGCCACCTGTGGGCGCCAGTCCAAAACCCGCTCGGCCAAACCGATGTCGAGCCAAGACCGTTTCAAATCGCCCAGCCGCGGTGGATGAAACTCCGGGTCGTCGGGCGCACCGACGGCAGCGGCGACCGCCGAATGCAGTTGGCGATCAGAGGTTTCCACCCCGGTGCCGACGTTGAACCGCTGCCCGCCGCCCACCGGGCCGGACGCCCTGATGAACGCGTCCACCACGTCGTCGACGAAAACGTAGTCGCGGGTGTTGGAACCGTCGCCGAACACCTTGGTCGGCTTGCCGGACAGCAGCGCCTGGGCGAAGATCGCCACCACCCCGGCCTCGCCGTGCGGATCCTGGCGCGGCCCATAGACATTGGCCGGCGCGATGTGCGAGCAGTCCAGGCCGTACAGATGCCGAAACGCGTTCAGGTAGATCTCGCCCGCAACCTTGCCCGCCGCATACGGCGACGCCGGGTCGGTGGGCACGTCCTCACTGGTCGGATACGACGGCGGTGTGCCGTAGATCGATCCGCCCGACGAGGTGTGCACCACCTTGCGCACGCCGGCGCGGCGGGCCGCGTCGGCGAGCCGCACAGTGCCGATCACATTGACCGACGCGTCGAATTGCGGGTCGGCCACCGAGTGCCGCACGTCGATCTGCGCGGCCAGGTGAAACACCACCTCCGGGCGGTGCTCGTCGAGGATCGCTTGCAGATCGGCCGTGACGATGTCGGCCTCGACGAAGACGAACTCGCCGACGTCGACCAGGTGCTCAAGGTTGGTGGCCCGCCCGGAGGTGTAGTTGTCCAGGCCCGCGACGCTGTGCCCGTCGCTCAGTAACCGGTCGACTAGCGTCGACCCGATGAACCCGGCTGCCCCGGTGACCAGTGCGCGCACCGGCCCACCATACCGACGGGCTGCCGGGGTGCCGAAGGTAGCGGTGGCCGCGGCCGCACTGATCGTGCTGCAGCTGATGATTCGCGCGGTGCTGGCCTTTCGGGGGTACTTCTACTGGGATGACCTGATCCTGGTCGGCCGGGCCGGCACGCATGGCCTGCTGTCGCCGTCATACCTGTTCGACGACCACGACGGCCACGTCATGCCGGCCGCCTTTCTCATCGCCGGGGCGATCACCCAGCTCGCGCCGCTGAACTGGACCGGACCGGCCATCAGCCTGATGGTGCTGCAATTGCTGGCCTCGCTGGCGCTGTTGCGGGCGCTGTACGTGATCCTGGGCTGGCGGCCGGTGCTGCTCATCCCGCTGACGTTCGCGCTGTTCACTCCATTGGGTGTTCCGGGGTTCGCGTGGTGGGCGGCGGCGCTGAACTCGCTGCCGATGCTGGCCGCGCTGGCATGGGTCTGCGCCGATGCGATCATGCTGGTCCGAACCCGCGACCGGCGCTACGCGCTGACCGGCGTGCTGGTTTATTTCGGTGGGCTGTTGTTCTTCGAAAAGGCCGCGGTGATTCCGTTCGTCGCATTCGCCATCACCGTGCTGCTGTGCCACGTACAGGGTGATCGCTCGGCGCTAATGACGGTGTGGCGCACCGGGGTTCGATTGTGGGCGGCGTCGCTGGCGCTGACCACCGCCTGGATCGCGGTCTACGTGGTCGTGGTCAACCAGCAGCGGTGGAGTTCGGATCTGCTGATGACGTGGGATCTGCTGCGTCGCTCGGTCACTCATGGGATCGTCCCCGGCTTGGCCGGCGGGCCGTGGGCCTGGGCCCGCTGGGCGCCGGCCTCGCCCTGGGCTGCCCCGCCAGTGGCGGCCAGAGTGCTGGGCTGGCTGGTGCTGGCCGCGGTCCTGGGGGTCTCGCTGGTCCGCAAGCAGCGCGTTGTTCCGCTGTGGCTGACCGCGGCCGGCTACGTGGTCGCCTGCCAAGTGCCGGTCTATCTGATGCGCTCATCGCGGTTCACCGCGCTGGAACTGGCCCAGACGTTGCGTTATTTCCCGGATCTCGTCGTGGTGCTGGCGTTGTTGGCCGCGGTCGGGTTCTGCGCACCCAACCGCTCTTCGTCGCACTGGCTGGACGCGTCGGCGGGCCGCGCCGCGGTGACGACCGCTGTAGCGGCGGCGTTCATGGCGAGTAGCGGGTATTCGACGGCGACGTTCCTGACCTCGTGGCGGGACAATCCCGCCCAGCCTTATCTGCAGAATGCCCGCCGCGGTTTGGCCGCCGCGCACGCGGCCTCGAATGCGCCGCTGCTGGATCAGGAGGTCGATCCGCTGGTGTTGGGTCGAGTGGCCAGGCCGGAGAACCTGGCTAGCCACATCTTCGCGCTGCTACCGGACCGTCCGGAGTTCGCTTCGGCGACAACGCAATTGCGGGTGTTGGACAGCTCAGGCCGATTGGCCGACGCGCAGGTGACCTGGGTCCGCACGATCCTGCCGGGGCCGGTGCCGCAGTGCGGCTACTTCGTGCAGCCGGACCGGCCGGTGCGACTTGGTCTCGACGGCCCACTGCTGCCGACGGATTGGACCGCCGAGATCAACTACCTGGCCAACAGTGACGGCTCGCTGACGTTGTCGCTGTCTGAGGGGCCCGCGACAAAGGTTCCGGTGCATCCCGGGCTCAACCGCGTTTACGTGCGGCTGCCCGGCGCGGGCAATGCCATGACGGTGCGGGCCGACACGGCCGCGCTTGCGGTCTGCGTCGCGGGCGGCCCAGTGGGCTATGCGGTGCCGTCGGGGATTTGAAGTTGAGTAAGACCACGTGAGTTTCGTCAAGTCGTTCGGCCCCTCTGGTCAGCACGAATTTTGGCCCAGCCTGAAGTGACATGTCAGCCGAGCGACGGCAGGTCAACGACCTCTTGCCTAAGTTCTCGTTGTGGTGATCTCACTGTCTCGGTGCGGATGTGCACGTTGCGGCCGATCGCGTCTACGTGGTAATAGCTTGAAGCCCTGCGGTTTGAGGGTCAGGGATTCGGCGATCTGCAACCGGTAGTTGTTGGGAGCTGTTAGGTGGTAGCGGTGCAGGACCAGCCCAAGCGCTAACACGGCCTCATGCAGGGCGAACTGGCGGCCGATGCAGGCCCGTTGCCCGGTACCGAACGGCTTATATGCGTGCGGGGGGCGGGTTTTGGCCTGGCCGGGGGTGAACCGGTCGGGATCGAACCGGTCGGGATCGGACCACACCCGCGGGTCGCGGTGCAGCAGCGGTAGCAGCACCAGTACCCAGTCGCCTTGGTTCATCCGGTAGCGGCCGCCCAGGACGGTGTCGGTTCGAGCGGCCCGGAGATAAGCAGGCGCAGTTGGCCATAGCCGCAGCGCCTCGTCGAGCACCGCGCGCACATACCGCATTCTGGCGATGTCGGTGAAGGCAGGCTCGGGGTCGTCGGTCTGGCCCCACAGCCCGTCGACCTCTGCTTGCGCTCGCGCCAGGGCCTGCGGGTTTTGGGTCAGGTAGTACAGCGCGAATGACAATGCGCCCGAGGTTGTCTCGTGGCCAGCGATCATAAAAGTGATGATCTGTTGGCGGATGTTGATCGGGTCCAGACCGCGCCCGGACTCGGCGTTTGCGGTGGCCAGCATCCGCTCGAGCAGGTCGGGTGCGTCGGGTGCCGCGCCGTCGCGGCGTGCGTGAATGACCTCGTCGACGATGTGCTCCATCAGCGCGACGTCGGCCCGGTTTTGGCGGGCCGAGCCCACCACGATCCGCCGCACCGGCGTCATCGGTGCGACCATCGATAAGTTGGCGTAGCGCAGGGCACGGATCATCGCGGTGACGAACGGATGCGGCCGGTCGCGGTCAAACGAGGCGAACCGGTAGCCGAATCCGGCGCGCCCGATGGTCTCCAAGGTCAACCGCGTCATGTCGGCGCTGACGTCGACCCGTTGTCCGCGGTCGGCCGCAGCGTCCCAGTGGGCCAGCAATTCGCTTGCCACTTCCAGCATGGTCGTGTGGTAGCCGACCATCGCCTCGCGGCTAAACGCTGGCGCTAGGATGTCATGTGCCAGTTGCCAATTCGGCTCGTCGTTTTCGGCGGTGAACAGCGCGTCGCCCACGATCCGGCGCAGCGGAGGCAGGTGAAGTCCCACGTGCTTGGCGAAGCGGGTGTCATCGCCGAGCTCGGCAACCAGGTCGGCTCCACCCACCATGACGATCTTGGTGCCGAACACTTTCCGGACCGCGATCGGTCCCAAATCGCGCACCTGCCGCAACACCGACTGCACAGGGGTGCGGGGATTCACGCCCAGCATGTCGCCCAGCAGCGGCAGTCGGTGAGGCGGATGGGGAATCGTGGCAGTGTCCACGGCGCGCCTCCCGGCTAATGAATCAAATTCAATAACTCGATGATGCCGAACTTATTGAGCCAAAGTCAATAGGATCAGAGCCGTGCGGACCCGGTTGAGCAATGAGCAGCGGCGCGCGCAGCTTCTGGCGATCGGCGCCGAGCTATTCGCCCGGCGACCCTACGAAGAGGTGTCGGTCGACCAGGTCGCAGCGATCGCCCAGATCTCCTGCGGGCTGCTGTATCACTACTTTCCCAGCAAACGGGAATTTTTCCTGGCCATCGTGGAGGACGAGAGCGCCAAACTGCTGCGCGCCAGCACCCCAGACCCCGCACTGCCGCCACTCGACCAGCTCAAAGCTGGCCTGGACGTTTACATCGACTACGCCGAACGCCACCCCGACAGTTTCCGAGTCGCCCAACATGCCGCTATCACTGACCACGACCTGCAGCGGCTTCACGACGCACGTGTCACCGCCCAGCGTGACCGGATCCTCACGGGTTTGGGCGCGATGACGAACGTTGATGACGAGGCCAAGATCGCGGTCACCGGCTGGCTTGCTCTTGTGCAAACCGTCATTCTCAACTGGTTGGACGACCCTGCCATCAGCCGGGAACAACTACGCGACCTGTGTGCCCGTGCACTTTGGGCCGCAGTCGGTCTGCTATCCGCGGCCGACGCCACATCCCGCCAGTAGTTGTCGGTGGCTGATGATCTGATTCGCCTATGCCAGCCGCCCCCACCGGTACTGCCACCGCTATCAGCGGTGACGTCGTGCCGCGGCGGCGCGGCAAGTCGAAGGGGCCAAACTTCACATACCGCGGGCCAGTGTCCGTGATCCGCCTTGAGTTGGATGCATCGGATGAGCGCACCCACCACCGGTTGCAGCGGCATTGGGAGGTGGTGTTTCGGCTGCGTCGGGCGCTGCAACGCGACGCCCGAGCACGCTGTCACGCGTATTGGGCGGCCCACAACGAACGCGCGAAGGACCCAAAGGCACTGCGGGAGCGGCTCGGTTTGTCCCGCAAGGGCATCGAGGCCGCGGCGAAAACGCATATCGAGGCCAGTCGCTGGATGCGCGATCACCTGACCAAGGCCGTCGGGTTGCATCTGGCCGATGAGGTGTGGACAACCGTCGACCGGCACCTGTTTGCCGACACCTCGGGGCACCGACATGGGCCGCCGCGGATCGGCTCGTGGTGGGATTTCACCCGCATTCCCGGGCGGGCCCGGTCCCACACCAAGACCACACCCACCTGGGAGACCTACCGCCTGGTCGGCAGCCTGGATGGGCACTTGGCCGCCTACCGGCACCCGCAGCTGCCCGCCGAGATCGCCACCGGCGATGCGGCGGACAGCAGACCGGCGGGCACGTCGATCCTGGCCCAACCGGGCCGTCTACCGGCCCCGTCACGGCCGACAAGTGGGTCGTGGGCCGATCACAGTGGCGCCTTGGCGGTGGTGTTCACCGGGTTACCAGGCGGGCATCTGGTCTTGCCGGTCCGGTTGCCACAAGGTAGCGGGCAGTGAGCGCACCTGTGCCATTTCTTGGCCGACCCGTCGGTGTGGCACAAGATCGATCTGGTGCGGGTAGCTGATCGCCGCGCCCCCAACGGGTGGCGGTATTACGCACACCTGCTGGTGCATCGAGGAGGGTTTGAGTCCGCATCAACTCGGGCCCGGCGCGCCGAGATCCCCGCTGGTCGGCGGGCCGGTCTGGATGCGAATGTGTCCAACCTGGCGCTGGCCTCGTTCCCCACCGATGAGTCCGGGCATCTGGTCGTCGACCAGATCGGCTGGACTCCCGAGGAGCAGAATGCCGCGGCCCGTGCTGCCAAGGAAGCCCGCGCTCGACAGAAGGCGTTGGATCGGTCCCGGCGCAATACCAACCCTGACCAGTTCGGCCCATCACCGCGCCAGGCCGCTCGCGCGACTCGGCGCGCCACGGCCGGATTGCCGGCCAAACAGATCACCAACCCTGGCGGAGCCCGCCATGCCCGCGCTGACGGTGTTCCGCGATATGCCTACCGTCACGACACGCTGTCACGCCGCTATCACCGCATCCGTTCGGATCATGCCGCCGCGGCCCGGGCGGCCAGTCAGGCCAAAAAGTCCCGGGCCGCAGAGGTTGCCGCATGGATCGTGGCCGCCCACGGCAACATCATCACCGCGGAGGATTGCAGAATCTCGACCTGGGCGACGTTGTGGGGCAAGCGGATCGCCTTGTTCAGTCCGGGCATGCTAGTTGCCGCGCTGGCCATCGAGTGCCGCGCGAGCGGTGGACAGTTCTACCGTGCGGGCACCCGATCCACAGCGCTGAGCCAGCACTGCCTGTGCGGGCTCCGGGTGCGGAAAACCCTCGCCCAGCGCAACCACGATTGTCCACACTGCGGGCTGCATGCCGACCGTGACATCGTCTCGGCCGCCCTCGCCGCCTGCGTCAAGCTCACCGATCCGGATGATCCGCGCACTGCGCGGATCGACTACCGACTTGCCCACGCCCTGCGGGCGTGGCTGGCCTCCCAGCAAGAGTGGGAGGGCTCAGTCAACCGGCACCAGCCCCAGGCTGCACCCGCGGCTAAACCGGGCAGGGCCGGCAGCCGCCGCTACGTGATGGCCTCTGCTGAGCAAGCGGCAATCGGCCCACCACCGAACAGACCAGGACGCCAACCTGGACGTCGCGGAACCAGCCGAAAAAGGCAGCCCCCCGAGTTGTCTGGCGCCGCATGGCCCATTACGGGTCAACTCTTAGGAGAATCGAACTCCTGATGATGATGTGTGTGTGCACACGTTAGGGCACTCCTCGCTGGTGCGACTAACAAGGTCGTGGTGGTATCCGCCCACGTCAAAGCACTTTCCCATGGAGCCACTGGTCGACGGAGCCACCTAACGGAATCGAACCGTTGACCTGCTCATTACGAGTGAGCCGCTCTACCGACTGAGCTAAGGTGGCGTGCCCTGACGGGCGGGACGAGTCTACGGCAGGGCCGCTTACCCACCCAACTTCAGTCGCGCAGTGCCTGGCCGATCGTGGCGACCATGGCGTCGACGGCGAATTTGGGTTTGACGTTGACCGCCAGCGCTTCGCGGCACTCCAGCACAGCTTCGATGCACTGCAGCAATCGCTCGGGTGGGACGTGGGCTGCCATTGCCGCGATCGGCTCTGCCATGTCGGGGTGGTTGCGCCGCACGACGCCGGCGTCGGCGGCCACCAGCAGCGCGTCCCGAAAGTAGGTCGCCAGGTCGATCAGCGCGCGGTCCAGCGCATCCCGCGACGCCCGGGTCTGACGCGACTTCTGGCGTCGCTCAAGGTCTTTGATCGCGCCGGTGGCTCCGCGTAACGCGCCGGCGGTGCCTTTGCCGGTGCCTCCCGCGCCCAGCGCGGTGCGCAGCTCCTCGGTTTCGGCCTCGTCGCGCCCGGCGGTCAGGACCACGGCTTCGGCCTCGGCCGCGGCCACCAGCGCCTCGGCGGCGCCGTACGCCTTCGATCGGGTGGCCGCGTCGCGCGCCAGCCCTAAAGCCTGCAGCCGCCGCTCGCGCGCCTCGGGATCAGTGGCCAGCCGCCGCGCCCGGCCCACGTGGCCGCCACTGACCGACGCCGCCCAGTTCGCGGTGTCTGGCGTCAGATCGTCGCCGTCGATCAAGACCTGGGCGATGGCCTCAGGTGAGGGAGTCACCAGCGCGATATGCCGGCAGCGAGACCGCAGCGTGAGCGCGATGTCCTCGGGATCCACCGACGGCGCGCACAGCAGAAACACCGTGGATGGCGGCGGCTCCTCGACAACTTTCAGCAAGGCGTTCGCCGCGCCTTCGGTCAGCCGATCCGCGTCCTCGATCAATACGATCTGCCAGCGGCCCGTGCTCGGCCGGCGGGATGCAATCTGGACGATCGCCCGCATCTCGTCGACGCCGATGGACAATCCCTCCGGGATGACCCGGCGGACGTCGGCGTGCGTGCCTGCCATCGTCGTCGTGCAGGCGCGGCATTCTCCGCAGCCGGGCACCCCAGCGGATGTGCACTGCAGCGCCGCCGCAAAGCACAGCGCCGCGACCGAGCGCCCCGAGCCGGGCGGACCGGTGATAAGCCAGGCGTGTGTCATCGCCGCGGTGTGAGCCGAATCACCTCGCGCCGCCTCAGCGGCGGCCACCAGGTCGGCTTCGACCGACTCCTGCCCAACCAGCCGTGCGAATACCCGCGACATCACCGGCAACAATACTGATGACCGCTGACCGCCCCGCAACATAACCGGCTGTACACGGAACGTTTTGGCTACTTTTTCGTCCCCGACGACCGATACGGTGGGACGGTGAGCACGACGGCGGAACTCCCCGGGCGAATCAGCGGATTCGTCCAGTGGCTGGTGCGCACGCCGTGGCCGGTGTTCTTGCTGACTCAGCTGCAAGCCGACATCATCGGCGCACTGCTCCTGCTGGGCTTCTTGCGCTATGGGCTGCCGCCCGAGGACCGCATCCAACTGCAGGATCTGCCGACCCTCAACCTGGCGACCTTCGCCGGGTCGATCGTCCTGCTGTTCCTCCTCGGAACCGCGATCAGCGCGCGGCTGCTGGTGCCGGTGTTCCGGTGGCAACGCCGCGACGGTTTGCTCGCCGACACCGACCCGGCCGCCACCGAGTTGGCGCGCAGCCGCGCGCTGCGGACGCCGTTCTACCGCACGCTGATCCACTTGGCGTCCTGGCTTGTCGGCGGCGTGGTCTTCATCCTGGCCAGCTGGCCGGTGGCCAAGCATGCCGCTCCGGTGGTGGCCGTCGCCACCGCGCTGGGCGCCGCCGCCACCGCCATCATCGGCTATCTGCAGTCCGAGCGAGTGCTGCGACCAGTGGCCGTTGCCGCCCTGCGGGGTGGGCTGCCGGAGAACATCAATGCATCGGGAGTCGTCGGGCGCCAGATGCTGACCTGGGCGCTGTCCACCGGGGTGCCGCTGTTGGCGATCGTGCTGACCGTGGTGGCGGACAAGGCTGAGTACCTTCATGGGCCGCCGGAGAAACTGTTGAACCCGATCCTGTTGCTCGCCCTGCTGGCGTTGGGTATCGGGCTGGTCAGCACGCTAATGGTAGCGATGTCGATCGACGGCCCGCTGCGTCAGCTACGCTGGGCGCTCGGCGAGGTACAGCGCGGTAATTACAACGCGCACATGCAGATTTACGACGCCAGCGAGCTTGGGCTGCTGCAGGCCGGCTTCAACGACATGGTGCGCGACCTGTCCGAGCGGCAACGGCTGCGCGACCTGTTCGGCCGCTACGTCGGTGAGGACGTTGCCCGACGCGCACTCGAGCGCGGCACCGAGTTGGGCGGTCAGGAGCGCGACGTCGCGGTGCTGTTCGTCGATCTGGTCGGCTCGACCCAGCTCGCGGCGACACGACCACCCGCAGAGGTGGTGCTGCTGCTCAACGAGTTCTTCCGGGTGGTGGTCGACACCGTGGGCCGGCACGGCGGTTTCGTCAACAAGTTCCAGGGCGATGCCGCGCTGGCCATCTTCGGCGCGCCGATCGAGCATCCCGATGCGTCCGGTGGCGCGCTGGCAGCGGCCCGCGAGCTGCACGACGAGCTGCTCCCGGTGATCGGCTCGGCGGAGTTCGGTATCGGGGTGTCCTCCGGGCGTGCCATCGCCGGCCACATCGGCGCTCAGGCCCGCTTCGAGTACACCGTCATCGGTGACCCGGTCAACGAGGCCGCGCGGCTCACCGAGCTGGCCAAGCTCGAAGACGGCCACGTGCTGGCGTCGGCCGTCGCGGTCAGCGGCGCCCTCGACGCCGAAGCGCTGTGCTGGGACGTTGCCGAAGTGGTCGCACTGCGCGGGCGCACTGGCCCAACCCAGCTGGCCCGGCCGCTGAACCTTGCCGCGCCGGAAGAGGTGTCAAGCCAAACTGGCAGCTAGCCGGCCGGCGGTGCGGGGCTGGCCGGCGTTGTAGTGAGGTCGCCCGGCGTCGCCGGGGTGATGTCCACGAACGACTTCCCCGGCTGACTACCGGCGCCACCGACGGGGTCATTACCGAGGTTCAACAGGTTAGTGAGGCCCGGCACGTTCGACGGCTGATCGCCGCTCAGATTCAGGGCTCCGGCATCGGTCTCGGTGATGTTCTGCACCACCACCGGGGTCTCCAGTCCGTACATGACCTGCAACAAGTCTTCGACGGAGGGGCTGTTCGCGTCCGGGTTCTCGTGCGTGTTCCCGGAGAGCTGCACCGCGGGCACCTGGATGTCGCGGAGCGGTGGCGCCGCCGGTGCGGCGATGATCACGCTGAGGCCACCGAGCGCAGCACCAGCGGTGATGCAGTATCGGGCAGCGGATCGCATGACTCTCCCTAAGCGCCACCGTGACCGTTTCACAGCGGACATAGGTAACTGTACCTGAGAACAGGCTGAGAATCACTACCTGCTAAGCAAAAAGATCGAAAAAGAAAGCTGAGGAGCTCTGAGCTCGGTCTTTCCGCGCTCAAAGCGGCGACATCAGGTCCGCTTAGCGGCTTTTTTCGCCGGCTTCTTGCGCGCAGTCTTCTTGGCGGTCCGCTTTACCGGGCCGCGGGCCCGCCGGTCGGCCAGCAGTTCCGCGGCGCGTTCGTCGGTGATCGACAAAACGTCGTCGCCTTTGCGCAGACTGGCATTGGTCTCGCCGTCGGTGACGTACGGGCCGAATCGACCGTCCTTGATCACCATCGGTTTGCCCGACGCCGGGTCATTGCCCAGCTCACGCAGCGGCGGGGCCGCCGCACCCTGCCGACCACGACGTTTCGGCTCCGCATAGAGCTTCAGAGCTTCCTCGAGAGTGATTTCGAACATCTGGTCTTCGGTGGCCAGCGAGCGAGAGTCGTTGCCGCGCTTCAGATATGGGCCATAACGCCCGTTTTGCGCGGTGATCTCCTCACCGGAGTCGGGGTCGACGCCGACGACTCGCGGCAGCGAGAGAAGCTTCAGCGCATCGTCAAGCGTGACGGTGTGCAAATCCATACTGCGTAGCAGCGAACCGGTACGTGGCTTGGGCCCGGTGGGTTTCTTGCCCTTCTTGGCCCCCTGACCAGCTTCGCCGTCGGGGTCGTCGGGCGGCTCGGGCAGGATCTCGGTGACATATGGCCCGTAGCGACCGTCCTTGGCGACGATCTCGTGACCCGTCCGCGGATCCACACCGAGCGTCCGGCCCTCCTGCGGCGTCGCGAAAAGCTGTTCGGCCACTTCCAGCGTCAGCTCGTCGGGGGTGAGCGTGTCGTTGAGGTTTGCCCGCTGTGGTTTCAGCTCGCCGTCGTCGCCGAGCACCATCCGCTCGAGATAGGGCCCGTTCTTGCCCACCCGCACGAAGATGGTGCGTCCTTCGGCATCGTCGAAGAGTTTGATGGAGTTGACTTCGCGGGCGTCGATCCCCTCGAGATTGATCCCGACCAGCTTTTTCAGCCCGCCAGAGCGCGCCACCGAGTCGGGCACGCCGTGGTCGCCGCCGAAATAGAAATTGTTGAGCCAGTTGGTGCGATGTTCGTTGCCCGAGGCGATCTCGTCGAGTTCATCTTCCATCGCGGCGGTGAATCCGTAGTCGACCAGCCGCCCGAAGTGCTGCTCCAACAACCCGGTGACGGCGAATGCCACCCATGACGGCACCAGGGCGCTGCCCTTCTTTTGCACGTAGCCGCGGTCCTGGATGGTTTTGATGATCGACGAATAGGTCGACGGGCGTCCGATGCCGAGCTCTTCGAGCGCCTTGACCAGCGACGCCTCGGTGTAGCGCGCCGGCGGGTTGGTCGAGTGCCCGTCGGGGGTGAGCTCGGTGGCGTCGAGCCGCTGCCCCTCGGTGAGGTGCGGTAGCCGCCGCTCGGCGTCGTCGGCTTCGCCGCCGGCCAATTCGTCGACGGTTTCCACATAAGCCTTCAGGAAGCCCGCGAAGGTGATCGTGCGCCCGCTGGCTGAGAACACTAGATCAGTTCTGGTGCTGGCCCCCTCGATTTGACCGGCGATCCGCAGGCTCAGCGTCGTGCCGCGGGCGTCGGCCATCTGCGAGGCCACGGTGCGTTGCCAGATCAGCTCGTAGAGCCGGAAGTCGTCGCCGTCGAGTTCGCGACGCACCGCGTCCGGAGTGGCGAACGTATCACCGGCCGGCCGGATCGCTTCGTGCGCTTCCTGGGCGTTTTTCACCTTGCGGGTGTACTGGCGCGGCGACGGGTGGACGTACTCCTCGCCGTAAAGCTGGCGGGCCTGCGTGCGCGCGGCATTGATCGCCGACTCCGACAGCGTGGTCGAGTCGGTCCGCATATAGGTGATGTAGCCGTTTTCGTAGAGGCGCTGCGCGATGCTCATCGTGCGCTCCGAAGAGAACCGCAGCTTGCGGCCCGCCTCTTGCTGCAGCGTCGAGGTCATGAATGGCGCGTACGGACGCCGGGTGTAGGGCTTTTCCTCCACCGAGGCCACGGTCAGCTGCGCGCCGCGCAGACCCGAGGCCAGCTCATTGGCGCGCGACTCGTCGAGCACGATGACTTCGTCGGGCTTACGCACGGTGCCCAACGAGTCGAAGTCCCGTCCGGTTGCCACCCGCAGGCCGTCGACATTGGTGAGTCGCGCGGTGAACGTAGGCGGATGGGCTTTCGGGTCGGACACGCTGGCGTCCAGCTCAGCCACCACGTCCCAGTAGGCGGCGCTGCGGAACGCCATGCGATCGCGCTCGCGCTGCACGATGATGCGGGTGGCCACCGACTGGACCCGGCCCGCCGAAAGCTTGGGCGCGACCTTCTTCCACAGCACCGGGCTGACCTCGTAGCCGTACAGCCGGTCGACGATGCGCCGGGTCTCCTGGGCGTCGACCAGGTCAATATCGAGGTCACGTGGATGTTCGGCGGCCGCGTGGATCGCCGGTTCGGTGATCTCGTGGAAGACCATCCGCTTGACCGGGACGTTGGGTTTCAGCGTTTCCAGCAGATGCCAGGCAATGGCCTCGCCCTCGCGGTCGCCGTCAGTGGCCAGATAGAGCTCGTCGACGTCTTTGAGCAGGCCCTTGAGTTCAGTGACCGTGCTCTTCTTGTCCGGGCTGATGATGTAGAGCGGCTCGAAGTCGGCGTCGACGTTCACCCCGAGCCGGGCCCACGGCTGTGACTTGTACTTCGCGGGCACGTCGGCCGCCGCCCGCGGCAGGTCACGGATGTGTCCCCGAGACGACTCGACGATGTAGTTCGCGCCCAGGTAGCCGGCTAATTTGCGTGCCTTCGTCGGCGACTCGACGATGACGAGTCGCCGCGTGGCTCCATTGCCCCGCCCATTTGTCCGGCCAGCCCGGTCGGCCTCAGCCACCTGCGTTTACGCTCACTTTCCACTTCATCTTCTTCGGCCCTAGCCCTCCTGGCCCCACGCTCCCCCGCCGGCGCAGGTCCAGCGACCAGCCGGCGTGTTCTCAGCTGCCGTTCGGCCCTGCGAACATCTGACAATGTGGCACCCGGGATGAGCCGACGCAAACCGACCCCCCTGTGCAAAGCCGGTTAAGGCCCGACCGATCGCTCTAAACGTGCGGCCAGTAGGGCAACGCCTCTACGGCGTCGGGCGGTTCCCCGACGCTTTCTACCAGGCGCGATAGCCTGCGCCGGCCGCTGACCCGCAGCGCGGGCCGAGCCCCGCGAGTGCCAATCAGGGTCGGCGCTATCCCGACCCGCATCAGCGCCGACGCCAGCGGCGAATGGGTGTCCGGCGCGTGCGGATCCAGTCCGAGCAGATAACGGTCGGCCTCCGGGGTGCCGGCGGCCAGTATCCAGGCCCGCAGCTCGCGCGGGCCTGGCAACCAGAGTGGGGGGACGGTCTTCACCGCCCCGCGCGTCCAGTCGCCGGCGATGGCACGCAGCCTGGCGTCGACCGCGGTCCGTACCAGCGGAGTGTTTTCGTCGGTATGGGTGATTTCGGCCACTAGACCAGCGTCGTCGATCATCTCGGCCAGCGCCTCAGCCCGCCATGGCTGATCCACGACCACCGACAGCCTGGCCCCGTCGCCGACCGTCACAATCTGGCCCGTGGCGGCCAACACCCCGGTGAGGTCGCCGACCGCAGGCGGCACCGACTCCGCCGAGAAGAAGGACAGCTGGCTCACGTCACCGACAGTAAGCGCCCGGATGGCGATGTGCGCCCCGGCGCGGCGGTGGTTCCCCCGCTATTCACCCCTCCCAAGCTGTGGTCGCCTGGCTGTGTGCTTGGGGCAGCGGCAGGCCCGATTAGCTCTGACAGCGAGAACCCCCCGACCGAACCCGGTAACTCCGAATCGTGCGGGGGGTTGTCGTTAACGGCTGCTCAGACGGCGCGGACGCCGGTGGCCTGGGGACCCTTGGGGCTCTGTCCGACCTCGAACTCGACCCGCTGGTTCTCTTCGAGGGTGCGGAAGCCGCTTCCCTGGATCTCCGTGTAGTGGACAAACACGTCGGCCGAACCGTCCTCGGGGGCGATGAAGCCGAATCCCTTCTCCGCGTTGAACCACTTCACAGTTCCCTGTGGCATTTCT
>JAFAID010000672.1 GCA_019236925.1 Mycobacterium sp.
CGCCGCCGGTGATCTCCTCGATGTCGGCGTCTCCGACGACGCAGAGGCAGACCAGATCGCTACTGGCCGCGAGTTCCGCCGGTGACCCGGCGACCTTGGCCGCGGTGTCGGCGAACGGTTCGAGTGACGCCGGTCGGCGCGCCCACAGCGTCGTCGGAAAGCCGGCTTCGACGATCCGGCCTGCCATTGGGCCGCCCTGGCTGCCTAGCCCAATGAATCCGACGTGCATCAACCGGCCTCCAAGTCGGGACTTTCAGTCGCGGCGACACATTCTTCGGCGAACGCCAGAACCGTCGCGTGGTAATCCGCGGCGGTGTGGCCGAGGCTGATGTTGTGTCCGGCACGGGGTTGGTGATGGACAACGAACCGCGGCGCGCTGGAGAACATAGCCTCGATCTCGGTGATCGCGGAAGTATCTGTCTGCCATACTTTCTCGTGCTCGGCGATGCTGAAGTGCACCGGGACGCGCACCGCGGGTGCAAGCGCGGGAAAGTCCTGACGGGCCCAGTTGGACACCATCAGGTCTTCGTAGGGCGGGGCGCGGGGATATACCGTGGCTCCGTTGAGCACCTCGGGCGGATACAGATCCGTTGGGTGCCAGAGCAGTTCACGCAGACCTGATGGTCGGCGTTCCCGGGTGGCCGTCTTGAGCATCTCGCGGGCCGCCGGGTGGTAGTGCCGGCCGGTTCCTGCCAGTTCGATACCCAGCAGATCGCTACCACGTTCGGCTTGCTCGTCCGCGGCCATCCGCATCGTCAATTCGCATCCGCCGGAATGGCCCATCAAGAACACACCTGCGCCGCGCGGCCGTTCACCGAGGATGCGGTCCACCGCCGCATAGGCAAGTTGTACCCGCTGCTCGGGGCGGGCCACCGCTTCCGGATAGGGAGCCGAGCTACCGTAGCCGGGGCGATCGAGTGCCACCGCGGTGAATCCGTGCGCCGCGGCTGCGCGGAGGAAGGACGACTCCGGGTGGCCCGGGCAGTCGAAATAGATTGAGGTGGTGCCGCCGCCGTGAATGGCCACGATGACCGCCCGTGGATCCGGCGCCTCGGCGACCAGCGCGGACATCGGCACCCGGTCGACAATGACGACCCGCGGTTGGGGGCTCACATGTCGGCCCGCAACAGCAGCACGCCGCTGGGCGTCAGCCCGCCGCTGCTGACCACGCCGACGCGGGCGTCGACGACCTGCCGCTGACCGGCTTCGCCGCGCAACTGGCTGACGGCTTCATGTAGCAGCCCCATGCCATGCGTTCGGCCGTGCGACAGCTGACCGCCGTGCGTGTTGAGCGGCAGCTGGCCGTCCCGGGCGATGTTCTTGCCGCCGTCCAGGAATTCCTTGGCCTCACCAATCCGGCAGAACCCGAGCGCTTCGATCCAGGACAGGCAGTTCATGGTGAACCCGTCGTACAGCTCGGCGACGTCGACATCCTCGGGTCGCAGCGTTGTGCGCGACCACAGGTGCGCGGATTGGCCGAGCACCTGAGGCTCGTGGGTCAATGTGCTTTGGTCCCAGTCGATTCGCTCGATGATCTGGGTGCCCACCGCCTCCACCAACACCGGTGGCTTGGCCATGTCGCGGGCGACGTCCACGGCCGAGACGATGACCGCGATCGCCCCGTCGCAGGGCACATCACAGTCGTAGAGCCCGAACGGCGTGGTGATAGGGCGTGCATTGAGGTAGTCGTCCATCGTCATCGGAGACCGGTAAACCGCCGACGGGTTGAGTTCGGCGTTGGCGCGCTGGTTCAACGCAATCCAGCCCAGCGTCTCTTTCGTCGTTCCGTAGCGGTGGAAGTGGCGCTGCGCGTTCTGCGCCAACGTGTGCGCCGCGGAGGTGGCGCCGAACGGCATCAGCCAGTCGGCTCTGCGGCCCATCGACGGAACGATTTTGCCCCGCTTCATCTGCTCGTTGAAGGTGGCTTCCCACAGCGTCCGGAAGCACAACACGTGACGGGCCAGCCCGCCGGCGATGGCCAGCATCGCCGCGATGACCGAGCCACCCGGGCCGAACGTTTCGATGCCGCCGTTGTGCCACGTCGGCCGGACGCCCAAAGCGGCTTCCAGGGCGGTGATTCCGCCCTCGCCGAACCCGCCGAGGTTGCCCCCGCCGGGGTAGGTCGACAGGCCGTCGATGTCGTCGAGTGTCAGGCCGGCGTCGGCGACCGCCGCCTCGCACGCGGCCACCGTCAGCGACAGCGGCGGCACCATCAACCGGCGCCCGATCTCCGACATGCCGATGCCGGTGAGCGCCACCTTGTCTTCGAACTTCTCCGGTGTGAGCATCGGGCGGACGTGTTTGCCGAAGCGCTCCGGGGCGATTTCGTCGATCGGCAGCGCAGCGGGTTGCGCGCCTTCGAGGGGCCGGAACAACGGCAGCCACACGTCCTCGACCTGCTCGAAGACGACCTCGACTTGCTGACCGAGCTGAAGTTGCTCGGGGTCGCACTCGACGATGTTGGTGGTCAGCCGGACCCGCGGATCCTCGGCTATCGCAACCTGGGCGACGACGTACGGCGCGGGCAGACCGGGCAGGCTGAACCGGTGATTGACCGTGAATCCGGCCAGGGTCGCCCGACCCGACACCGCCCGCACCTCCAGATGGTGTGAGCGGCAGTACCGGCAGATCGGCGCCGGCGGATGGATGAGCGAGTCGCAGTCGGCGCATCCCTGCAGCCGCAGCCTGCCGTCGGTGCCTGAGCGCCAAAAGAATTCATTCTCGTCGGTGACCAGGGGCAGCGGGCGTCCGGTGTTCTGCGTCAACGGGTGAAACCCCACTCCGCTTCGTTGGCCTCGGTTTTGAGGTGCGCGGCAGGATCTTCGTCACTGCTTGACGACGGGTGGGTGCCATTCGGAGCACGCTCACCGAGTTCGGTGATGGCGTGCACCGGACAGTCCATTAGTGCGTTCATGACCGCGTTGTGGTCCTCGTCGGGCACGGTGCCATCTCCGGTCAGATTTGCGTAGCCCCAGTCGTCGAGGGAGAAGTAGCCGGGCGCGTGCTTGGCGCACACGCCGAAGCCGTCGCAGACCGTGCGGTCGAGCCGAATTTTCATGCTTGCGTCACCGCCTCCACCTCGTAGGGGCGTTCGGCCCGAAAAGCGCCGAGTTGACATGTCTGACAGGCATTTTTGAGATGACGCTGCACCTGGTCCGGGAACTGGTCGAGCAGACTGGCCGCGATGTTGGTGGCGGCGTCCAGTGTCGCGCATGCGCCGCGGCCGCGAAGCACCACCGACCAGCGGCGCAGCCGAGTCAGATCCTCGTCGGTGGCGACACCGTCGCGCAGCGCCCCGGCCACGGCGGCCATCGCCGCGGTGCCGTTGAAACAGGAGCCGCACTGCCCGGCGTTTTCGCGGTCGAAGTAGGCCAGCACCGACGCGGCCACCGCGACCGGGCACTCGTCGGTGATCACCGAGATCGCACCGCATCCCAGCCCGCTGCCGAGATCTCGAAACGTTTCGTGATCCACGGTCGCATCGAGCACGGTGCGGTTGAGCAGGCCGGCGAAGTAGCCGCCCATCAACGCGCCCCGTACCCGGTCGGTGGAAACACCGTGCAGGGCAAGTAGTTCGGTGATCGGCAAGCCGTGCGGCACCTCGTAGAGGCCGGGCGGTCGGTCAGCGCCGGTAAGCGTCACCAGGACAGTGCCCGGCGACTGCGGCGTGCCCTGCTCGCGGAACGCCGCCGAACCGTGTCGCTCGATGAAGGGCAGGCTGGCCAGCGTCTCGACATTGCTCACCAGCGTGGGCCGCCCGCCGACGCCCACCTCGAACGGGCGGGGCGGTTTGTCCGTCGGCTTGACCGGTCCGCCGTTGAGCGCGCGGACCGCGGCCGTCTCCTCTCCGGCGATGTATCCGGGATCCACCACCCGCACAGCCACACTGACGCCACCCAGCGCGTCGGCGCCGATCTCGCTGAGCGCGGTTTCCACGCTGCGCGCCGACTCCTGATCGGACACGTAGACGTGCGCGCGGTCGGCGGCCACGATTGCCGCCGCCAACCGCAGCCCATCGAGAACGAGGTGCGGCCGGTTACGCAACAACCATCGGTCCTTGATCGAAGCCGGTTCTCCCTCTTCGCCGTTCGCGACCAGGACGGTGCCGACGTTGTTGCGTAGTCCGTTATCGCGCACCGTCCGCAGCTTCACCGCCAACGGAAAGGCCGCGCCACCGCGGCCGAGCACTCCGCTGCGCTCCACCTCGTCGAGCAACTCGTCGGCGCCCGTAAGCGGATGGTAGCCACCCTGGTCGCAGTACCCGGCATAGTCTTCGCGAACCGTCTGAAGGCCAGGCTGATCACGCAGCAGCCGTGGCGCGCAGCCCGGCCAGGCGGCGATCGTGATGGTCTTCAGCGACTCTGCGGCGGTGGTCTCCATCAGCTGGCTCTCTCGATCGCTACGCTTGCGCACATGCGAACAGCGGTGGTGCGGGTCAATGTCGACCCGTCCGGCCTGCTCACACCGACGCAGTTAGACCAGGGCATGAGCACGCTCCTCGGCCTGGCCGACGAAGCCGGCGCTGAAGTGCTGCGAACTGCGCTCGCGGTGATGCCGGCTGCCCGCCGCGAGGTGCAGGTGCTCATCGCGGGCACCGATGTCGACGCCGTCAAGCAGACCGCAGTTGACCTGTGCGGCAGAGCCTTTGGAGCCTTTGGCGCAACCCCGGCCGCCGGCGTGGTCACCTACGTCAGCAGGGGAACCGACGACGACGCTCAAGGCGTGCTGGCCGGATTTGGGCTGACCGGACAGATCAGACGATCCCCCGGCGACCACGGCTTCGATGTCGTCTATGTGACGCTGCGTCAGGCGGATCTGGACCGCATTCCGGAGAGCCGGATCCATACGGCTCTTGAGGCGTCGCTGAACTGTGAGGTGCATATCCTCACCGAGTGACGAGTAGCGCGGTGTCGTGAACATCAGCGCCCGAGGAACTCCAGGATCGGGGGCGCCGCCTGCACCCAGGTGTCGAACATGTTGAAGTGCTTGACCCTGCCCGCCGCACGGTCTTCGGACGCCCGTTCCCACGCGTCCTCCGGCCACGGCGGGTCGATGAGCTTCGATCCCTTGATCAGGCAGCTGACTTCCAGCGACGTGCGTTTGGGGTGATCCAAGTCGTTCTCGCCGCCGCGGATGATCAGCGTGGGAATCTTTATGCGGTCGAACATTTCGTCCTCGACGCCAGGGATGGTCTGTCCCGGCTTGGACACAAACGCGTTGAGCCAGCGCATCATCAGCTTGAGAAATTCGTCCTTGTCGAAGTCGAGGAACCGCTGCTTGTTGGCCGGGTTCTCCTCGATGCGGTCGCGCCATTCCTGTACCTTCACCACGCCGTCCATTCCGGTGCCTCGCACCGCGAGAATGCTTGGAATGATGTAGAAGGAGCCCAGCACGAACGTGCCGTAGATGCCGCCAACGATGTTCCACACCACGAGTTTGGTGACCATCTCCGGGTAGAGCATGGTCGTCAGCATGGAATCCCTTGCCCCGCCGGAGCCCCCGGCGAGGATGCACCTCTCGAAGCCGAGGCCCGTCACCAGCTTGTGCAGGGTCTCCGCGCGCATGTGCGACTCGCTCTGCCCGTAGAACTGAACGTCGGACTTGCCGCAATTCGGCCGGTCCCACAACAACACCCGGTACCCGCCGGCGGCCAGCGCGTCGGCCAGTGGGCGCAGGCCCTCAATCTCCTTGCTGAACCGACCGCCTGGCGTCAGGGCAATGAGATCGCCTGACTCTCCGAGCATTTCGTAGACGACGTTCCCACCGTTGATTTCGATGGAAGCCACGGGCTTTCTCCTCCAGGGTCAGGCCATCACCAGGACGTCGGTGCCGACGACCCGGACCGGGTAGGTGCGGATGCTCCACTCCGGCTTGACCGCGGTCGTGCCCGTCGCGAGCTCGAAACCCCATTGATGCCAAGGGCAGTAGATGTACTCCAGGTCGCGAACCATGACAGCATCGCCCGGGGCGCTCTCATCCACGATGGTTCGGCCGCGGGCCCGGCCGGAGCACAGCGGTCCGCCCTGATGCGGGCAGTAGTTGGCGATGGCGTAAAAGGTGCCGTTGACGTTGTAGACGCCGACACCGTGGCGCCCGATCGGCACCAGTTTGTGTGACCCGGGCGGGATTTCGTCCACCGTGGCAACGACGTGCTCGCGGCCCTGCGCCAGCCGGGGC
>JAFAID010000009.1 GCA_019236925.1 Mycobacterium sp.
TGCCGCCGGGCGCGCGGCTGGTGCGGCACCGCGACCCGTATGCCGGTTCGTTGCGGTTCCACCTGGGCCTGATCACGCCCAACAGCGACGACTGCTACATCGTCGTCGATGGCCAGCGCTACTTCTGGCGCGACGGCGAGGCGTTCATGTTCGACGAGACGTACATCCACTACGCGGAGAACACGACGCAGCATCAGCGCGTGATCCTGTTCTGCGATGTCGAGCGACCCTTGATCAGCCGCGTGATGACGTCGATCAACCGCTGGTTTGCACGCAACGTGATGAAGGCCTCTGCCACTCAGAATGTCGAGGGCGAGCACATCGGCGTGTTGAACCGGCTGTTCGGCGGCTTTTACCAGCTGCGCCTGCGTGCCAAGCAGTTCAAGGCTTGGAGCCGGACCACGTACTATTTACTGAAGTGGGCTCTGCTCGGCGGCTTGTTTTATCTCCTATTTGTCTAGATTTCCCTCCTCAATCCGTTCGCATTGAAATTACCGGCACCGCACGGCGCCGTTCCGCGTTTCCGACGGAGCTTTACGTTTGTCAATTGGGAGTGAACCCATCACCGAGAAGCGCGAGCGATCAGAGCAAGTTTGGTTAATGCTTCCTTAAGTTCATTCGGTTCATCTTTCGGTCATCCTCGGTGCAATATACGGTGCCTTGCTGCGGCGCAAGCGACACCGATCGTTTACGTTCCGCTTAAGTTGCCTACGAGGGCAACCTGGGTACTGCTCATCGTTGCACGTCGCAAACCAAGCAAACTGCGCCAACTGACGCCGTTTTGCGGTACCCGTTCGATGACGGGGGCGATTACCTATCGCGCGGAAAGCCAAAAGCACCTATAAAGCGAACCACAAGCTTTAAACGTTAGGCGCCGCGTCGGTAGGGTGTGCACTCGAGCGGCATGGGAGACGAATCTCAGCGAAATCTGGCACGTCGGCCAAGAACCGACGCACCAGACTGCGCGGAGTCCTGCAGCCGAACGGCTGCGCAGCCATCTGGGGGGATCATGATTGTCAATCGCGCTGGATTTGCAGCCGCCGGAATCATGGCGCTGCTTTGCTGTATGCCCGCTTTCGGGCAGATCGTCACTTCAAGGCATTCGCCGATCATCAACACGACGCCGGGCGACGACCAGCCCGGACTGCGGCAAGGTTACGAGGCGGGCGACGTAGGCACCGGGGCCCAGTATCACGGTGCGGCCCCTGCAATCCGCGCGCTCCAGTCCGATCCGAACGCTCCGGCTTGGGTACTGCTCGGGCCGACGACGGGCAATGTGTCCGCGGACTACGCTTATCTGGGCCGGGCCAGTATCACGTCGGGGCGCATCACGGCGTTGGCGATCTCGCCCGATTGCACGGCGGAATCCTGTCCATTGTTCGTCGCCTCGGCCGGCGGCGGCGTATGGCGGACGATGGACGGCCTTTCCCCCACACCGCAATGGACGCCTGTGGGTGACGGGGTGACCACCGGCTCGACCGGATCGCTCATTTTCGACCCGACCGACAGGTCGCACCAGACGCTGTACCTCGGAACCGGCGAGACCAACGGCTCGACTGACTCGGAAGCGGGGCGCGGCCTCTTCAAGTCGAGCGACCTGGGCAATACGTGGACCCTGGTGGCGGGAAGTGCCGCGGTTTCGACCGGGCGGGCGATCGGTGCCGTCGCGGTCGATCCTGCCAATGCAAACCACATTCTGATCGGCACGGGCGTCGCGCGTCACGGCATGGCTGCCGTGCACGGCGGGCGCTACACGCCACCGGGCGCCCCGCAGGTGGGACTGTACGAATCGAAGGACGGCGGCCTGACGTTCACGCTGGTGTTTTCGCAGCCGAGCGACACGGTCGATCCCACCGCGGCCACCGGCAACGACTACTTCCGCGGCGGCGTAACGAACATCCAGGCGTATCGAGGCGGCGAGGACTCCCACGGCCCGACCCAGTTCTACTTCGCGATGATGGACTACGGGCTGTACCGGACCACCGCCGTGGGTGGATTCGAGCAGGTGTTCGCATCGGCGGGCGGCGGAACGCCGCCGTCGGTCGGCGGGTCGCTCAATTCCCGCACGGAGTTCGGCCTGGCGCCGATGGAAGACGGCTTGCGCATCTACGTGGCCGATTCCGACACAGGCGGGGTGGCCAACGTCTTCCGGACGGACAACGCCAACGTTCCGGCAGTTCAGCTCACCGGGCCGTCCGGAAACACCGGCTGGACCCAGCTGTCGAACTCGACCAGCGGCACGCCGGGCTTCGGCTCGTACAGGCTCTGCGGCACGCAATGCTCGTACGACATGTTCATTGTCTCGCCGCGAGGCCATCCGGACACGGTCTGGATCGGCGGATCGATGCAGTACGACGACCTGCTCGCGTTCAACGGGCGCGCGAACTTCTCGAACGGGCGGGGCGTGATGCGTTCGACCAATGCCGGCGTGAGCTTTACCGACATGACGGCGGACGTGCAGCCGCCGCTGCTCACACCGAACCAGATGCATCCGGACCAGCACGCGATCGTTTTCGCACCGGGGCAGTCTGGAATCGCTTTCGTCGGATCCGACGGTGGCCTGGTCCGCACCGACGGCAACTTCGTCAATGAGTCCCAGTATTGCGGCGCAAACCCGAATCCGAGCGTTCCCAATCCGCTGTATCGCGGTTTGACCGGAGCCGCCCTCGCCAATTGCCAGGTGTGGCTGAGCTCGGTGCCGAACGCGATCATCTCGTTGAATGCCGGACTGGCCACATTGCAGTACCAGGGCATCGCGCTCGATCCGCTCAATCCGCGCGGCAGCCTGCTGGGCGGCACGCAGGACAATGGCACCTGGGCGTGGGACGGCACCAACTGGCTCGAGACCGTCGGCGGCGACGGCGGCACGTCGGCGATCAACACCGCCGAAAACCGGATGCACACCTACACCGGAACCCTCGGCGACATCAGCTTCCGTGGCAACGATCCACTCGCGTGGAACGTCTTCGACGTGCCGAGTTTCCAGGCGCCCAGCGGCGAGGCCCGCGCCTTCTATTCGGCACTGATCGCCGACCTCCGTGCGACGGGGACATGGTTTATCGGGCTGCAGCACGTCTGGCGGACCACCGACGATCTCGGCGGCCAGGCCTATATGGAGTTGTACTGCAACGAGTTCACGGCGACGCTGGCGCAACCGTGCGGAGACTGGGAGCCGCTCGGTGGGGCCGACGGCACGGCGCCGGGCAACCTGACGGGCTCGGCATATGGTCCTGACAAGGGGACCGGATGGGTGGCCGCGATCGCTCAGGGCAATCCGAACGTGCACAACGCCGCCGATCAGTCCCCGCTATGGGCGGGAACGCGCCGCGGTCGCGTGTTCATCTCGATGAACGCAAACGCCTCAAACGCCTCGAGCGTCGTGTTCACCCGCATCGACACGGCAAACCAGCCGGAGCGCTTCGTCAGCGGCATCGCGGTCGATCCGGTCCACCCGACGCGGGCATTCGTTTCGTTCTCCGGATACAACGCCTACACGCCGACGACGCCGGGGCACGTGTTCGAAGTCGAGTACCACAAGGACTCGGGAACGGCGACCTGGACCGACATCAGCGCGAACCTTGGCGACCAGCCGATCCTCGGGGTTGCATTCGATCCGTACACGGGCAATGTGTATGTCGCGACGGACTACGGTGTGGCAGTGCGCGCCGGCGGCGACGACGGATCGAAGAACTGGATCACCGCGGGCAACGGCTTGCCCACGGTGGCCGTATACCAGGTCGTGATCGATCCGGCCTCGCGCTCGCTATACGCGACGACGCACGGGCGCGGGATCTACCGGCTGGATCTATAAAGCCCTTTGGGGGCGCCGCGCAGCGCTGTCGCGCGGCGCCTCTGAATCGCCGAATTACGGCTGCCCGTGAAACGCGCGGCCGTTTTATTTTGGGTCCCGCCTTCGTGTTTTAGCGAGCCGATCCGTCTCGAGAGTCTTCGCCGGAGGCGCGGTCTTCCGAACTGCGCTCTTCACCCTGCTGCACGCAGGCTTCGGGGCGTGCCTGGCAGATCCGCGCATGCTGCTTGAGCCGCTCCTGCGTATCCGCGCTCGGTTGCGGCGCGTTCGTTTCCGCCGCCTTCCCTGCTGCGCTCTGCTCGGCCGCAGCGGCCTGCTTTGGCGGATCGGTGCTTGGGCTGCCCGATCCCGGGGTGCGGGTAGACAAATCGTCGCCTGCGACCGATGACGCAATCAGCGACACGAACGCTGCCGCAGCGATCGCAAGGCGGAATGCTGCGCCGGCACCCGGCAGGTTTCGCGAGTTCGCCATTTTTCACCCTCCATGCTGCGCTGCGGTGGAGCGACATCGCAACGCCTCACTCATTGAAACGAAGCTTACGCTCGTTCGGGGTTCCACCCTCGGTA
>JAFAID010000282.1 GCA_019236925.1 Mycobacterium sp.
GTCGCAGCCGGTGCGTCAGATCACCCAGGACGCCGACGGCGTCACGGTCCGGTCCGACGACCTGACCGTGCGCGCGCGGCGGGTGATCGTGGCCGTTCCGCTGGCCATCACCGGCCAGATCAACTACGAGCCGACGCTGCCGATCGACCGGTTGTATTTGAACCAGCGGATGCCCAGCGGCGCGATCGTCAAGATCTCGGTCGTCTACGACGAGCCGTTCTGGCGCGCCGACGGCCTGTCCGGTCAGACCGCGTCACCGGGATCGGTGGCCACCCTGACCATTGATGCCTGCACCGACACCGGCACCCCCGGGGTCATGTGTGTCATCACCGACGGCCCGGCAGCACGTCGACTGGGGCGACTCGCACCGGCCGATCGCCGGGCGGCGGTGCTGGGTGCGCTGGTCGACCGGTTCGGCGACAAGGCCGGTTCGCCCGTCGGCTTCCACGAGCAGGACTGGAGTCGCGAGCGCTATTCCGGCGGCGGGATGATCAGCCACGCACCGACCGGCGTGCTGACCGAGTTCGGCTACACCCTGCGTGAGCCGTGCGGCCGCATCCATTGGGCCGGCACCGAGAGCTCGGCCGTGATGTGCGGATGGGTCGACGGCGCCATCCGTTCCGGGGAGCGAGCCGCCGAAGAAGTGCTGGCATGCGAAACGGCAGCGGCTACTGAGCCTGTTTGACCGGCGGGCGATAAAAGAGGGCCAATTGGCCCAGCGCCCCGCCCAGGCCCAGCAGCAGCGAGCCCAGCAGTCCGTGCCAGCCGGCGTGCCAGTTATCTCCGAAGATCAGCCAGTCCAGGCTGTACCGCCCGGCGCCCAGGGTTGCCACCGCGACGGCGCCGGTGGCCAGCACCAGGTTGTACTCCCAGCCCTCCTTGACAATGAAGAAGCCGTTCGGCCGGTGCACCGTCCACACGGCGACGAACATCAGTGCGACAAAGCCGGCGGCCGGGATCGGCGTGAGCAGGCCGGCGGCCAGCCCCAGGCCGGCGCTGATCTCGGTGGTGGCCGCGGTCACGGCCTGAAACGTGCCGTACTTCATGCCGATGCTTTCGAACCAGCGGGCCGTTCCCGGGATCCGCCCGCCACCGAAGAACTTGTTGTAGCCATGAGCGGCGAGGGTCAGCCCCAGCACCAGCCGCAGCATCAGCAACCCGACATCATAGGCAGTCATAGACGTCAACCTAGATCATCGGGTAGGCACGGATGGGTCAAGGTATCCTGCCACCCGCAAACCACCGCAAAGGAGCCGCACATCAAGATCGCCATCATCGGCGCTGGCAATGTCGGGCGGACCCTGGGCACCGCGTGGCGCGACCGCGGCCACGATGTCACGTTCGGTGTCCGAAATCCGGACGACCCGAAACACGCAACGCTGGATGCCGTGCAGGTCAACGAGTCTGCCGCCGCCGCAGCCGACGTCGTGGTGCTGTGCACGCCGTGGCACGGCACGCAGCAGGCGGTGCAAAGCTGTGGCGAGCTTGCCGGCAAGGTCCTCATCGATTGCACCAACCCACTCACCCCCGACTTCAGCGCACTGGAGACCGGGCTCACCACGTCGGGCGGCGAACAGGTCGCGAGCTGGGCGCCCGGCGCAAGGGTGTGCAAAGCGATGAACCAGATCGGCGCGCCGATGATGGACGGGCCCAAGCTGCCCGGCAAACCGGTGATGTTCGTCTGCGGCGACGACGATCAGGCCAAGTCGGTGACGACGGCGCTGGTCAGCGAGCTGGGCTTTGAAACCGCCGACGCCGGCGACCTGACGGTGGCCCGGCTGCTGGAGCCGTACGGGCTGCTGTGGATTCACCTTGCATTGCGACGCGGATTCGGCACCAACTTCGCGTTCGGCCTGTTGCGCGGCCAATCCTGAACATCCGAATGTCCACCCCGAACCCACCCGTGCTGCTGCTGGACGGCGACGCGAGCTACCCACCGGAAATTCTGGGTCACAAAGGACACGGCATCGACATGATGCGGCGAAACGGTTTGCCGGTACCGCCCGCGTTTTGCATCACCGCGGAGGTGGGCGCACGCTATCGCGCCGAACCAGCGGCGACGATCGACGCGATCTGGGACGACGTGCTGGACGGAATGCGCCGGCTGGAAGCTGCCACGTCGCGGACGTTCGGACGGGGACCTCATCCGCTGCTGGTCAGTGTGCGCTCGGGTGCAGCGGTGTCGATGCCCGGGATGATGGACACGGTGCTGGATCTCGGGGTCAACGACTCCGTCGAGAATGCACTGGCAGCAGAGCGCACCGCCGGCTTCGCCCGCGACACCCGGCGGCGGTTCACCAGGTCACCGGTCGGCTACGATGCGCCTGCCGATCCGTACCTGCAGTTGCGCGCCGCGATCGAGGCAGTGTTCGCATCGTGGGACTCCCCGCGCGCCGCCGCGTATCGCGCCCATCACGGGCTCGATGATCGCGGCGGTACCGCCGCGGTGGTCCAGGCCATGGTCTTCGGCAACGTCAACACCAATTCCGGTGCCGGCGTTGTGTTTTCGCGAAACCCGATGACCGGCGCCGACGAGGAGTTCGGCGAGTGGCTGCCCGGCGGCCAGGGCGACGACGTGGTATCGGGCACGGTGGACGTGGAACCGATCACCGCGCTGCGCGACCAGCAGCCGGCTGTCTACGACGAACTGATCGCCGCCGCCCGCTCGTTGGAGCGGCTGGCGTCCGACGTGCAGGAGATCGAGTTCACCGTTCAAGACGCGACGTTGTGGGTGCTGCAGACACGGCCGGCAAAGCGGTCGGCGCAGGCCGCGGTGCGTCTGGCGTTGCAACTGCACCAGGACGGCATTATCGACGAGATCGAGACGCTGCGGCGGGTGACGCCGGCGCACGTGGAGGCGTTACTGCGGCCGTCGCTGCAACCGGAAAACCGCTTGACCGCAGAGCTTTTAGCCAAAGGCCTGCCGGCCGGCCCGGGCGTGGTCACCGGGCGGGCCTATACCGAGGTGGAGGCCGCGATCGATGCCGCCGACCGCGGCGAGGATGTCATTCTGGTGCGCAACCACACCAGTCCCGACGACATTCACGGCATGCTGGTCGCGCGTGGCGTCGTCACCGAAACCGGCGGCGCCACCAGCCATGCGGCCGTGGTCAGCCGCGAACTCGGCCGGGTGGCGGTGGTGGGCTGCGGCCGTGGGGTCGCGGCCTTGCTGGCGGGCAAGGTGGTTACCGTCGACGGCGACGAAGGCGAAGTTCGCGACGGAAGCCTGCAGCTGACGGCCTGGTCTGAGGACCACACGCCAGAGCTGCGTCAGTTAGCCGACATCGCGAGGCGCGTCAGTCCGCTGCGCGGCCATGCCGATGGCGATTACCCACGACTCGAAAACCATTCCGACGGCGCGGTGCGCGCGGCCATGGCCGCCGGCCACACCGATGTGGTGTCCGCCAGCCCGCTGCTGGTGATGCTGGCCGCGCTGCGACTCAGCGAGGGCGCGTGAGTGAGTTGGCCGTGTTGCAAGCGGTCCGGCTGAAGGGTCGGGTGAGCCTTGCCGACCTCGCCGCGACCCTCGGAGAAGATGCGGACGATCTTGCCGACACCGTTGACCGGCTCACCGAGTCGGGCTTGCTGGTCGACGGCAAAGCGCTGCGGGTCAGCCCCGACGGCCGTGTCCGGCTCGACGAGTTGCTGGCCACCGAGCGCGAGCACATCGACGCCGCGGCGCTGGCCGCCGCCTACGCCGACTTCCGCGTCGTCAACGCCGAATTCAAAGTGCTGGTTACCGATTGGCAACTCAAGGACGGCCAACCCAACACGCACGAGGATCACGAATACGACGACGGCGTGCTGGCCCGCCTCGATGACGTGCACCACCGGGCAGCGCCGATCATCGCCGCGGCGGCTGCCCAGCTGCCGCGACTGAGCCGCTACTCGACCAAGCTGCAGGCTGCGCTGGACAACGTCCATGCCGGCGAGACGGCCTGGTTGTCCAGACCACTCATCGACTCCTACCACACCGTGTGGTTCGAGCTGCATGAGGAGCTCATCGTCGCGGCCGGCCTGACCCGCGAATCGGAAGCTAAATCCGGTGATGCCCAATAGCTTTCGTTAAAGCTCCGCGTCCAGCCTGGCAACATAGTGGTCGACGTCGCCGACCGCGGATTCGGCCGCATGAACGCTGATCGCCACGGTGTCGCCGATACCGTGCACGCCGTGAACGAGGCCCATCATCGGTGACAACGCCGGGGGGCCGGTGGTCAGCAGCACCGGCGCAGCGCCGAAGCGCAGGTCGGCGGGTCCCCGGTGAACGCTTGACACCACCGTGTTGCCGGACACCTGCGATGGCCGGACGTCGGGATCGAAATGGCTGATACCCCAGCGCAGCAGCGGCGCCGGCACCGCAGCGAAGGCCCGGTCCGCCGCGCGCACCGCCGGGTGCTGTGCGCGGCGACGCGCGTCGGCCAGGTCTGCCGCGATCCGCTCCAGTCGGGCCTGCCTGCCCAGCCCCGGATACAGCCCTACCGTGACGTTGGAGAAGTGGTTATATGCCTGCGGCACACCCGGTTTAGCCATCGGAACCTCGGCAATCAACGATTCCCCGGCATCGCCCAGGTGGCCGGCGAGTGCGCCGGATACCGCCGCCAACACCGCGACGGTGACGGTGGGCCCGCGCAGCTGCGCGCGGTTCCGCAGCAGTGTGCGCCACGTGCGCGCGCCGGCGGGCCGGGCATTGGTGGACAGCGCCGGCCGCGTTCCGGGCGCCGGACGCAGCAGCCCGGCACGGGTGTCACGCACCAGCTTGCGATGGGCACGAACGGCATTGACGGCGCGCCAGGGCAGGAAACCCGGCGACGTCGTCACGTCGGGCACCGGCGTCCGCCGGCCAAACAGCCAGGCGGCCAATGCCGAGCTGCGGACACCGTCGGCCAGCGCGTGCGCGACCTGCAGCACCGCGACGGTGCCCGGCCCGGTGCCGCCCGGAAGGCCGTGCACCGGCGCGAAGACGTGCAAGCGCCACGGCGCACGGCGGATGTCCAGCTGGTCGTCGGCGAGCCGGGCCACGGCATCCAGACAGCCATGCCAGCTGTCGTCGTCGAGTTGGTGGCTGGTGATCCGTTCGGGCTCAAGGGAAGTCGGCACCCAGCTGGGATAGGTCAACGGCGATCCGTCATCCACGCGTACCGTCAACGCCGGACAGGCTTGCGCCCGATTGCGGACCTCGTCCACCGCGCGCTCGAAATCCGTTGGCTCGCCCTCGAATGCGTAGAGCATGAAGTCGTCGCTGGGGACCTTGGCCGACATCCAGTAGAACTGCGCATCAACCGCTGTCATCCGGGCCGACATGTCCACCTCCTCCTAGACCACCGTTGCCCACAGTTGGACTTTTATCCACAGGCACCCGCCACCATCATCGTCACCACCGTGGGTTAACTGGAGGCCGGCGCCGGCACGGCGCTCACCGGCGGAGGCACCTTGTTGCCGATGAGCGACGTCATCCGCTTGGCCGGCCACGCGCATCACTACCTGGCGATCTTCGACAAAGGCAAAGCCATCGGGCTCTACCACACCAAACGCCTGGCCTGACCCGGGCAACGAATTGTGCTCTACGCCAACAGATGCGAAGGTTATACGCTAGTGGGGAATTGGCGACGCATCACCGTCTACGGCTTCCCGGCCGGCCTATTGCGGCGATTAGCCGGTGGTCTGGCCATAAGCCCAGTAGTTATAGGCACCAGGCACCGGGCACAGGTTCTGATACGCAGCAAGGACGAATTTATCCGCTTGGGCGGCGGTCAGTGTCGGGTCGTTCTTCTGCAAAGCCGCAGCCG
>JAFAID010000303.1 GCA_019236925.1 Mycobacterium sp.
TGGCCACTTGGCGCCCCCGGAAAGACCCGATGATTTGGGCCACGGCAGATATTGAAGCTTGCCGGCTGTTGGAATACATCGATCGGGTTCGTCAGGCCACTGGACAGCACGTCACTCCCGCGCATCTGGTCGGCCGAGCCGCCAGCAAGGTCTTCGATGCCCTGCCGGGACTCAACGGCCGCGTCGCGTTCGGCAGCTTTCTGCCCTCGCCCACCATCGACTGCTTCTTTGTGATCTCGCTGAGGACCGATCCGGTAACCGGCGCCGAAGCGGTCGGCACCGACCTATCCGGCGCCGTCGTACGCCGGGTGAATGAAAAGGCGCCGTGGATCATCGCCAAGGAGCTGGCCGACCGTGCCGCGCGCATCCGCCATGACGATGACCCGCAGTTCAAGCGGGCCAAGGCGATGATCAACGGGCTGCCGCCGCTACTGCTCCGCCCAGTGCTCGACGCGCTCGGCTTCGTGACCGAAACCCTCCAGTTGCCAGTGCCTTTCATGGGCGTGGAGGCTCGGCCCTATGGCTCCATACTGGTTAGCAACATCGGCACCTATGGCCTGGATTCGGTGTCCGCCCCCGCGCCGACGTTCTGCCACGTGCCCTTCACGATCGTGACCGGCGCGGTGACCGACAAGGTGCTGGCCCGAGACGGTCAAGCTGTCATCCGCCCGGTCCTACCGCTGACGATCGGGCTAGACCACCGGTTCATTGACGGCTATCAGGCGGCGACGATGGCTCGCGTTTTCCGGGAATACCTGGGCGACCCCGCCGCCTTCGACCCAGTCCCCACCCCCGTTGCGCGACGCAACGGCAGCAGACGGTCGGCGCCAGCACGGACGCGCTCGGCGCGCCAATCCGCGCGCCCGCTCGACCGGGAGGAGGCGAACCGATGACCACCGACATCGGCCTGGACCGCGACAGCCTCGACATGATGCTGACGTCATTGGACGAATTCGCCGCCGAGGCGCTGCCCGACGACCGCCGGTTGGAGCTAGACCACGCCGATATCTGCCCGGAGGAAACCGTCCGCGCGATGTGCGGTGAAGACCTTGGTGTGCAGCTCGTCTTCATCCCCGAGGAGTACGGCGGATTCGGGGGCGGGGCGTTCGACTCCTACCGGGTCTGTGAACGGCTCGCACGCTTCGACATTGGAGTCGCAACGTCGGTGCTGGCCACGTTTCTGGGCAGCGATCCGATCCTCGTCGGCGCGACCCCAGAGCAGCGCAAGGAGTGGCTGGGGCGCATCGCCGAACAGGGTGTGCTGTTCGCCTACGGCGCCACCGAACCGGAGGCGGGAAGCGACCTTGGCGCGCTGACGACGACAGCCACGCCAGTGGCGACCGACGGCCAGGTGACCGCCTACCGACTCAACGGACGAAAGCAGTGGATCAGCAACGGCTCGATCGCGGACTTCTACTCGGTTCTGGCGCTGGCGCCGGGCGGCCCCTCCTGGTTTGTCGTCGAGAAAGGCACCCCTGGGTTTTCGACGGCGCCGCCGGAAGACAAGCACGGCATCCGGTTGTCGAACACCGCCGCATTGTTCCTCGATGACGTGGTGGTGCCGGCAGAGCATCTGGTGGGCCGGGAGGAGGGCCGCGGGCTCACCCAGGCCCAGCAGGTCTTCGGCTACACCCGGGTGATGGTGGCCGCGTTCGGCCTCGGCGGCGGCTGGTCGGCTCTCGACCGGGCGATCGGCTACTCCGCCGAGCGGGTGCAGGGAGGCGCGCCGCTGGCGAACAAGCAGGGGTTTACCCACAAGCTGATCGTGCCGCACGCGGTGCGACTGGAGGCGGCGCGCGCGTTCATCGAGGAGACCGCCACCCGAATCGACAACGGCGAGGGCGCGGGCGGCGCGCTCAACACCGAAGGCGCGATCGGCAAGTACCTGGCGACCGAAGCCGGCAATGCTGCCGCAGAAGCAGCGATCCAGGCGCACGGCGGGTATGGCTACACCCGTCCGTACCTGGTGGAGAAGATCAAGCGCGACGTCCGGATCACCACAATCTACGAAGGCACCTCGGAGATCTTGGAGATGACGATCGCCCGCGACCGCTGGCAGCAGCACCTCAAGACGTCCGGCGCTTACTACCGCGACGCGGCGCGCAGCCTCGACGGCGTACCGGACGAATGCGGTGGACCCACGGCGGCGCTGACGCTGGAATGCCTCGCTGCGGTGTTGGATGCGTGCCGGGCCGGCCGGCTGACCCGCAACCAGCACGTTCTGCTACGGCTCGGTGAGCTGATCAGCTACGCCGAGTGCGCGGGCGCCCTTGCCCGCCGCGCCGCAGCCTCGGCCGCCGGTGCGTTGCCGGAGAAGTCAGACGCCCGCTTCGACGCGGCCGCGCTCGCCGCGGTCAGCCGCGTCTTCGCCCGCGAGGCGGCGCTGAAGGTCGCCGAGGAGGGTCTGCGCTGGGTGGCCGGCGCCGGCGCCGGGGCCGACCTTGCCGCCGCCCTGCCGCTTGATCGGATGCGGGCCGCGCAGACCGGCCTGCTGGCTGACATGGACCGGGTCGCCGATGCGCTCTACCGACGGGAGACCACATCATCATGACGACCACGATGCACGAGCCGATCGCGGTGATCGGCATTAGCGCGCTCATGCCCGACGCGCCCGATGCCGCCACCTTCTGGGCCAACATCAAATCGGGCCGCTACAGCATCAGTGACGTGCCGCCGGAGCGATGGGATCCGGAAACCTACTA
>JAFAID010000353.1 GCA_019236925.1 Mycobacterium sp.
CCGCCCAAGTGCGGGTCGGTGCGGGCACGATCGTCAGTGGGACGTCGAGCAGACCCCATAGCAGTAGCCGGTGCACGCCGAGTGCCAGCACCCCGGCCAGCGGCGCGCTCAGGTCGATCCGGCCGCGGTCTTTCATCGCGATGATCGCCTGCCGGCGCGCGCCCGCGTAGCGGCCGAGGGCAAACACCGGGACGCCGGGGTCAATGCGTGGGGTCACCACGCGCGGCGCGTCGGGGCTCATGGTCAGCTCTTTCGCGCACGCCTCGCACCAGCGGGTCGACGGCGCCGCACAACCCCCGCATTCCAGCGGAAGGACGAGATCGAGCACAGCGCAAGTGTGACGACCGCGACCGACAGCCGCGTCCCCCGCCCGAGTGGCCAGCCGCAGCGACTCAGCCAGGCAGCACCGGCACCGCCCCGGCCACCATGAACGGCGGCACGTCCAACCAGCCCTGCGGCCCTTCGGCACCCGAGATCGACAGCTGCATCACCCCGCGCGGATCGGCGACGTACACAATCGACGGGTTGGCCGCGATCGCCCCGACAGGCTGCTGCAGGTTGCCGTTCGGCGCATCGGAGTTGACGCCGTCGATGTTGACGTAGGACACCGGGTGCTCGGGATCGTTGCGGCTCACCGCGATGTCGTCGTCGGCGCGCCACGACAACGACACCACCGAAGAGCCCAGCCCGAACCCGAGCCGCCGCGGATAGGCCAAAGCGAATTGGCCGGCCTGCGTCTGCTCGACGCTGGCCAGGATCACCTGGCCCTCGATCACCATCGCCGCCCGCGTGCCGTCCCGAGACAGTTGCAGTTCGGCGATCACACCCGGGAAGCGACTGGATACCGCGGCCGAGTCCACCGGAAGCCGCGCGGGCTGACCCGAGGCCGTCCCGGCGATGGCACGCAACACCGTGTTCCCGTCGGCCACCACCCACACCGCGTCGTCCAGCGACCAGCTGGGGCGCGACAAGGTATGCCCATCAGCGGCTTCCACCGCCTCGCCGCCAAGGTCGCCGATCCACAGCGATGACGCCATGTCCGGAGCGCCCGGCCGCAGGGTCACCACCGATGCGACCTGGTGCCCGCTGCGCGACAGCGCGGCTGCGGTCTGATCCGTCGTCCGCCCGAACGCTCCCGGCACCGGATCGGAGGCCTGCCCGTTCAGCGACACCAGCCGCCCGCCCACCAGCGCGTGCACCCCGGCCGCGGCGCCCTCGGCAACACCCGGGTCAGTGGCGGCAACGTCAGAGGGGTTCCACCCGGCCGCGAACCTCTCGTCCAGCGCGGCGCCGTCGGCATTGATCACGTACGGGCCTTTGATGTCGGCGCGCGCCAGGGTCCAGATGATCTGCGCGGCAAGCAATTGCTTGCTGTGCGGGTCGGCGACCGTGAGCAACTCCAGATCGATCCGGGCACCGGCGTAACCGCGTCCGATGCCGCTCTGCCCGCCGTCGGCGCGAGTCACCGGACCGCGCAGCCGCAGCGGCGGGCCGAGCATGTTGCGCACGCTTTTGGCCATCTCCGGACGCGGACCGGCGATCAGCTTGGAAATCAGTTCGGTGGCCAACTGATCGCGGTCGGCCACCGCGACATAGCGCGGATCCGGGACGACGGTTTTGCCGGTCGGATCCGCGAAATACAACGTGTTGCGTTTATAGGTGGCCTGAAATTGCTGCCAGTCCAAGAACACCCCGTTGGGCAGGCGGTCGATGCGCCAGCCGCCCGGCGTCTTGACCAGCTCGATCGGACCGGGATCCGGCAGCACTCCCTCGGCGGTCTCGAACACGCCCATATCCGACAGCGACCCGAGTTTGTCGGCCCGCATCGTCACCGAAACCCGTTCGGCGCTGTGGGTTTCGACGAAGACGACGTGGTCGATCAGCAGCGCGCTGCCGGCATCGTCCCACGCGTTCGACGCCGACTGGGTAAGGAACTGGCGTGCAGCGAGGTGCCGGTTGGCCGGATCGGCTGTGGCTTTGAGGAATTCGCGCAACAGCATGTCCGGATCCATGCCGGGCGTCGGCTTGGGCAGATTCGACGGTGCCGGCCGCTCAACGGTGCCGATGGCTTGCGGCGCCGACGCACTGGGCACTCCGGCACAGCCCGCGAGCACGACGGCCAGGGCGAACAGCAGTCCAGTTAGCTTCAGCCCGGCGACGATGCGGGCCGGAACGGCCGGAGGTGGGGGTACCCCCAGCCGCGAAGCGGCGAGGGGGCGAGCCGGGCGATCAGGCCTGCGCATCACACACCCCTTTCGGCGTGCTCCCGCGGCCGAAGCTGACGCTCCTTGCGTTCTGGGGCAATCGGTTTCATCGGCAGCGGGCTGGTGGTGACCTTGTGGCCGCGCACTAGCGGCAGCGTCAGCCGGAAGCAGGCGCCCTTGCCCGGGTCACCCCAGGCCTCGAGCCGACCCTGATGCAGGCGGGCGTCTTCGACGCTGATCGCGAGCCCCAGGCCCGTCCCACCGGATCGCCGCACCCGTGACGGGTCCGAGCGCCAGAATCGGCTGAACACCAGCTTCTCCTCGCCCGGCCGCAGCCCGACGCCGTAGTCGCGGACGGTGACGGCGACGGTGTCTTCGTCTGCGCCCATCCGGATCCGCACCGGCTTGTGCTCGGCGTGGTCGATGGCGTTGGCGATCAGATTGCGCAGGATCCGCTCGACCCGGCGCGGGTCGACCTCGGCGATCACTTCCTCGGACGGCATGTCGACGATCAGCTGCACCCCGGCGTCTTCGGCGAGATGACCCACGTTGTCCAGCGCGCTGTTGACGGTCGACCGCAGGTCTACGGCCTCCACCGACAGCTCGGCAACGCCGGCGTCGTGCCGCGAGATTTCCAGCAGATCGTTGAGCAGCGTTTCAAACCTGTCCAGCTCGCTGACCATCAGCTCGGTGGATCGCTGCAGCGCGGGCTCGAGGTCCTCGCTGTGGTCGTAGATCAGGTCGGCGGCCATCCGCACGGTGGTCAGCGGTGTGCGCAGCTCGTGGCTGACATCAGAGGTGAACCGGCGCTGCAGGTTACCGAACTCCTCGAGTTGAGCGATCTGTCGCGACAGGCTTTCGGCCATGTCGTTGAACGAGACCGCCAACCGGGCCATGTCGTCTTCGCCGCGGATCGGGATCCGCTCGGACAGGTGCCCCTCGGCGAACCGTTCGGCAGTCCGCGCAGCGGCACGCACCGGCACCACCACCTGCCGGGTGACCAACCACGCGATGCCCGCCAGCAGCACCATCAACACCAGACCGCCGGTGGCCATGGTGCCGCGGACCAGTGCGATCGTGCTTTGCTCGTTGCCCAGCGGGAAGATCAGATAGAGCTCCAGGTTGGTCACCCGCGATGACGTGGGGGTGCCGATAACCAGCGCCGGACCCGAGAAGCCGTCGGTATGCACCGTCGCGTACTGATAGGCCACCTGCCCGGCCTTGACGAAATCGCGCAGCGCACCGGGCAGCTGGTCGACGGGCCCGGCCGCTGCTGCGGGCCTCGGGCCGTAGCCGGGTACCACGAGCACCGCGTCGAACGCACCGGCCATACCGGCGCCGGAGGTCGGATCGGTTTTCGATGTCAACGTGTTACGAGCCAGCTGCAGGCTGCTGTCCAGCGAGCGCGCCTCTTCGCCGCTGACGATTCCGGTGACCGTGTTGCGGGCCCGCTCGATCTGCTCGGTGGCCGCGCGGACTTTGATGTCAAGAACGCGGTTGGTGACCTGGCTGGTCAGCACGAAGCCGAGCGCCAGGATCACCGCGAGCGACATTCCGAGGGTCAGACCGAGCACCCGAAGTTGCAACGAGCGACGCCAAGCCGCGCCGAAGGCTCGACTCAACGCGCCCATGCCCCGCATCACTGGGCCGGAACGGCCCGAACGACCGCGAATGCGTGGCCTCGAAGCGAAGATCACCGGAGCCGCTCCTCAGCATCGCGACGCATCACGGGGCTATGCCGAAGCGCCGCTCCTCAGCATCGCTTCGCTCTGCATCGTCGCCGGCGCGGGTCACGGAGGTCCGGCCTTGTAACCTACTCCTCGAACGGTCAGCACAACGGTCGGGTTCTCCGGGTCTTTTTCGACCTTGGCCCGCAGACGCTGGACGTGCACGTTCACCAAACGGGTGTCCGCTGGGTGACGATATCCCCACACCTGTTCGAGCAGCACATCACGAGTAAACACCTGGCGGGGTTTACGCGCCAACGCCACAAGCAGGTCGAACTCCAGCGGCGTCAGGGAGATCTGCTCGCCATTACGAGTGACCTTGTGCGCCGGCACATCGATGTCCACGTCGGCGATAGACAGCATCTCGGCGGGCTCGTCTTCGTTCCTCCGCAGCCGTGCTCGCACCCGGGCGACCAGCTCCTTGGGTTTGAACGGCTTCATGATGTAGTCGTCGGCGCCCGACTCCAAGCCGAGGACCACGTCGACGGTGTCCGTCTTGGCCGTCAGCATCACGATCGGAACACCGGAATCGGCGCGCAGCACCCGGCACACGTCGATGCCGTTCATCCCGGGCAACATCAAATCCAGCAGCACCAGGTCAGGGCGCAGTTCGCGCACTGCGGTGAGCGCCTGGGTGCCATCACCTATGACCGCGGTGTCGAAACCTTCGCCCCGCAGCACGATGGTCAGCATCTCGGCCAGCGAAGCGTCGTCGTCGACCACGAGAATCCTTTGCCTCATGGCGTCCATGGTGTCACCAGATCTTGATAAAACGGAGCTTCCACACGCGCGTTTCGTGACCGAATACCACAGCTCGCGGCGCTAGGCCATCAACTTGGCCGCCAGTTGCCCAGCATCGACGTCTGCATCGACCACCAACCATCGCCCGCCCCAGCCCCCGGCGGCCAGGCCGGCGTAGACCGCCCCGGTCCGTTGCTGAAGCTCGTTGTCACGTTCGTAGGCATCACGCGACCGGCTGGCATCCTGGCTGGCTCGGCGCAGGGCACGCTGGCTTGCCAGCTCAGTCGAAACACCAAGCAGGACTTGCCAATCCGGTGCAGGAAGCTGCAACCGGTGGTATTCGATCTGGTGCACCCAGCCCACTACCTCGCCGCCGGCGTCTTGGTGCAGGCGCGCGGCGCTGTAGGCGGCGTTGGAGGCCACGTAGCGATCCAGGATCACCACATCGTTCTCGCCGCACAGCTCACGGATCTGCGCGGCGGCGCCGGCACGATCCAGCGCGAACAGCATCGCCATCGCATACACCGACGATGCGAGGTCACCGTGCTGGCCGTGCAGCGCCTCGGCCGCCACGTCGGCGGCCACCGACTGCCCGTATCGCGGGAACGCCAGCGTGGCCACCGACCGCCCGGCGGCTTCGAACGCCGTCCGCAGGCCCTGGGACAGTGTCCGCTTGCCCGCGCCGTCGACCCCTTCGATGGCGATCAGCACTGCGCGAGCTTATCCAGAATTGCGCTCGCCGATGGGCTCCGGCAAGGACCTAAACGAGCACCGCCACAAACACAGCGATGAGCGCGACCACGGCGATCACGGACACGCCAACCAGTGCCGCCTTCAGCGAGCGGAGACGTTTGGCTAGCACGAACGCAAGTTCTTGTGCTTGCGAACGGGCTTCAGTCTGGGCGGCGGCGAGCGCCGCGGCCGCTTCTTGCCGCTGCTGAGTAGCCGCTAGTTCGTTCTTGGCGGCTGCCAGCTCGTTCTTGGCAGCGGCCAGTTCGGCTTGGTGGCGTTGGTTCTCGGTTTCCAGCCTGATGTTCTCTATACGCCGTGATGCGGCCAGGTAGTCGCTGGTGTGCGCCAAGCGGCTACGGAACTCAGTTGTGTCGGCAACGGTTTCGGCGTCGATCAGGAGAGTTCCGGACAGCAGCCGGCTGGGGTTGTGGTTGTCGGCTTCCCAGTCAGCGGCGCGGCGTTGCAGCTCCTCGGCGGTGGCGAGGTTATGGTGTCGTTCGCGCAGCCAGGCGGCCAGGTCGTCCCATTGCCGCAGCATGCTTTCTTGGCCGATCTCCACCACGATCTCGCCGAGTCCGCCGCGTTCGGCGCCGTCATTTCCGGCGCGACGCTCTTTGACCAGCAGCCGTTTGGCGACTAGGGCGTCGATCAGCGGCCGGCTGGCCTCGGGCAGCTCGCTCCAGCGCGCGACCCGGCGTGCGGGTTGGTTGTTGCCGGCGTCTGCGGTGGCCAGCCATGGAATGAACGCCGCCCGCAGCTGTTCGAGTTGGTTTGCTCGCTCGGTGGGGTTGGCCGAGAGGATCTCGTCGATTTCGGTGTTCACGACACGGCGCAGCCCGCCTATTTGTTGGTAGTGCGCCAGGGTCAACATCCCGCTGGAGCCGTGGTTGGTGTGCAGGCGGGACAGGGTCAGTGCCAGCAGCGCCAAGGTGTCGCCGCCCCCGTCGGTGGCGGCGGCGGCGTCGGCGAGCAGTCGATCGACCAGGGCGGCGTCGATATGCAAGGCACGGCCGGCCTCGGTGGAGCGGGCGACGGGCCCGGTGATGATGTCAGTGATTTGGGTCGCCGATATCGGCGTGAGATCCTCGAACAGCAGCGATTCCAGCGCGGCAAGTTCGGGGGCCGCCCGCATGGTTGGGTAATCGTCTGCGGCGATGGTGGCAACAACGATCAACCGCAAACCCGCGGCGTCGGCGTCAGGTTCTGCCAGTTGACCGAGCAGACGCAGAAAAGCCGACGCCTGCTCGCCTGCGTCGTCGGTGAACAGTTCCTCGGCCTGGTCCAGCGGCAGCACCACCGTCGGTAATGCACGCCGCGCGCCGGGGTGGGGCAGCCGGGCCGCGGCAACCCGCCGAACCTCGACCAACAATGCTCGTAGCTGCGCGACGTCGCCGCGTGCGCAGATTGTTTTGATCTCCCCGAGTGTGGGTTGGACAAGTCCCAGCCGGCGCCGCCCGCCATGGACCGCGTGAGCCAACCCGGTGTCGCCGGTCAGCGGGTGGCGTTGGGGGCGCACGACGTCGAGCATCACGAAATGGCCGTCATCGCAGCGCAGCCTCGGCAGCAACCCGGCTCGCAGAAAAGACGACTTACCCGATCCCGACGGGCCCGCCACAACGAACACGGCGGTCCCGGCGGATTGTGGCAACGCACGCAGCGCGTCGAGTGCACGCCCGATCTGCGCGTCGCGCCCGAAGAAGACCCCGGCGTCGACCTCGGTGTAGGGCGCCCACCCCCGGTAGGGGGCACGCTCGGGTTGGCCCGGTGGCGGCCATATGAACGATTCCGCGCCGTTGCCGACACCCCGAATCCCGTCGCGTAACCGGTAGAGGCCCTCGGAGGCGAGCATCACCGGTGACCCGTCGCCGATACCGACCAGGGTGCTGCGGCCGCCACCGAACAGGTCACACCGCGGCCAGGCGGGGTTGATCCCGTTGCCGGACGTGGACTCCAACCGAGCAACGAAAATTTGCTTACCCAGGTTCTCTGCGGTCCGGTAGTCGGCTGCACACTCGGGGCAGGATTCCCACCGCCTAGACAGCAAGCAGATCACCCCCTGGCAGCGGGAGTCGGCCCTAAACAGCTCCTCTTTCCAGCGTGCACCGCTCGGGATGCCGGTTGTGCCGCCCTGATCCAAAAAGATCTCGTGGGCCAGCGGCGGATCCTGCCCACCCAGCCACTGCTTCAGGGCCGCCGCTTCGCGCCGGTCCGCACCGGAATGACTCACCAAAATCCAGGACACCGTTGTCTCCCGCGTGCGATCCAAGCCCAGCACAACCGTCCGGCAAACTGCACGGCGGTGACACGGGCCGGCTGCAGGGTCATATTCGTGGTGGTGACGATATCGGAGTGATTGACCGATCGGCCGGTCGACGTCGGACTCAGCGTTCGAGCGCGGCGATAAGGGTCTTGATCTTGGCCGTCTCGTCCTGGGTGGTCGGTTCACCGGCTTCGATGGCCGCCAGCAGGTCCGCCCGCAGTCCCACCCCGTTGGCCGCCTCTTCGACCGACAGGTCGGCGCGCCGGCGGGCGGTGTAGATGCGCTGACCCAGCGTGGATCCCGGCGCGGCCGAGGCGCGCTCCATCAAGTTGTTGTAGTGGCCGCGAGTCTCACTCAACGCGACAACAACAGACGGCGTAGCCCTGCGGCGGCTGGCCGCTCGCGACAACGACGCTTCAAGCTTGCGCAGGCCTGTCAGGATCACCTCGGCCCGCTTGAGGAACTTCGAATCGCCGGGATCGGGCAACGCGTCGATAGCATCGACAAACATGTACATAGCCGCCTCCACAGCGCCGACGATTGCCGGGGCTTCCCCGTCATTGGGCGGCTCGTCGGCGCCGGCCGGCGACGTGATCGCGGGTTCGGCATTTTCAGGCCGCTGGCCCACCGGGGCTTCTCCGGCACCAGGCTGTCCGGCCTCAGGCGTCTTCTCATTCATCGTCATTCGGACCTTCCTCGAAGCAGAGCCGCGCGATCCCACGGGCCCCGGCCATGCGCCGTGACTTGTTGGCATCGGTGCCCCCCCTGAAGCGATGCCTCCGATCTGCGCGTCGATCATCAGAGTCATTCCTCCAGAATGGTGACGTTCGCCGAAACGCTACTGCGTAACGATCGCTCATTCAACCGGTCGGATCGCACCTGGCGCTTTCCGGTGTTGTCTGCAGCTCGCGCCACCCGGCCAATCCCGCGTCCCGGCGCTACGACGACCGCCAGAAATCCGTCAGGCGCGGCACATTAGCCCGGGGTCCAGCGATGAGGATCCGCAGCCGCGATCATGTCGGCGAGGCGGTTCACGGCGGCGGCGATCGCCCACAGAGCTGCGGTGCGGTCGTCCCGCTCCGGCGATCCGGGCCGTGACGTGTCCGAGCCGCCGGCGCGAACGCCCGCAGCCACACCGGGCGCGGCGCGCGTCGAGCGCGCGGCGAAACGCCGATCCCGGCGCGCCGCGGCAGAGTTGGTCCGCGTCGGACTCATCCGGCGCGGACCCGACGGCAGTGGGCTGGCGCCGCCCACCCGGAAACCCGAGTCGTCCCACCCCAACCACCCGCGTGCTGCACCGTGCTGGTAGGCGGGGGCTTGGTGAGCGCCGTCGTGACCACGCCGCAATACGCAGTGCTGCCATGTGCCCACCCGACGGCCACCGGCCGCGGCCAAGGACCGCTGCAGTGACCCATGCAACCGCACCACGGCGGCACATCGATCGGCGCCGGAGTCCGGGTGCAGCGGCCCGGCGCGCGCACCGCCCGGGCCTGGCGTGCGGTGCGCCATCGACACCTCTCCCCACCCGCGCGGTGACGATCGCTTTGCCGCTCGCGTGGCTGGAGCATGATGGTATCGCCGCAAGCTTCGCGATCAGCCGTCAACACACCATGTCCGCGCCCGGATTGGACGAGTGTCATCCGCCGCTCACGGCGTCGAGAATGCGCTAAGCGCGAGGCCGCGCTGCCGCGAATCAGTAGCGGTAGTGGTCCGGCTTGTAGGGCCCGTCGACGTCGACCCCGATGTACTCGGCCTGCTCCTTGGTCAGCTTGGTCAGCTCGCCACCCAGTGCGGCGACGTGTACGCGGGCGACCTTTTCGTCGAGGTGCTTGGGCAGCCGGTAGACCTCGTTGTCGTATTCGTCGTTCTTGGTCCACAGTTCGATCTGGGCGATCACCTGGTTGGAGAAGCTATTGCTCATCACGAACGACGGGTGGCCGGTGGCGTTACCCAGGTTGAGCAGCCGGCCCTCGGACAGCACGATGATCGACTTGCCGCTGTCGCCGAAGGTCCACAGGTCGACCTGTGGGCGGATGTTGGTCTTGGTAGCGCCGGACTTCTCCAGCCTGGCCATCTGGATCTCGTTGTCGAAGTGGCCGATGTTTCCCAGGATCGCCTTTTCCTTCATCGCCTTCATATGCTCGAGGGTGATGATGTCCTTGTTGCCGGTGGTGGTGATCACGATGTCGGCTTCGCCGATCACGTCCTCCACCCGCTTGACGTCGTGGCCCTCCATCAGCGCCTGCAGCGCGTTGATCGGGTCGATCTCGGTGACGGTGACCCGGGCGCCCTGGCCGGCCAGCGACTCCACACAGCCCTTTCCGACGTCGCCGTAGCCGCAGACCAGCGCGGTCTTGCCGCCGATCAGCACGTCGGTGCCCCGGTTGATGCCGTCGATCAGCGAGTGGCGGCAGCCGTACTTGTTGTCGAACTTGGACTTGGTCACCGAGTCGTTGACGTTGATCGCCGGGAATTTCAGATCCCCGGCCGCCGCGAACTGATAGAGCCGCAGCACCCCGGTCGTGGTCTCCTCGGTGACGCCTTTGACCGACTCGGAGATCTTGGTCCACTTCTCCTTGTCGGTCTCGAAGCGCTTGCGCAGCAGTTCCAGGAACACTTTGTGCTCGGCCGAGTCGTCTTCTTCGGCGGGCGGCACCAGGCCGGCCTTCTCGTACTGCGCTCCGCGCAGCACCAGCATCGTGGCGTCACCGCCGTCATCGAGAATCATGTTGGCCGGCTCGTCGGGCCATGTCAGCGCGTGCTCGGCGGCCCACCAGTACTCCTCGAGCGTCTCACCTTTCCACGCGAAGATCGGCACACCCTTGGGCTCCTCCGCGGTGCCGTGCGGGCCGACGACGACCGCGGCGGCGGCGTGGTCCTGGGTGGAGAAGATGTTGCACGACGCCCACCGGACTTCGGCGCCCAGCGCGACGAGTGTCTCGATGAGCACCGCGGTCTGCACGGTCATGTGCAGCGAGCCGGAGATCCGGGCGCCTTTCAGCGGCTGCACGTCGTGGTACTCGCGGCGCAACGACATCAGACCCGGCATCTCGTGTTCGGAGAGCTCAATGTCGCGGCGACCGTAATCCGCCAACGACAGGTCGGCCACCTTGAAATCGATGCCGTTACGGACGTCGGTGCTCAACGAACTTTCGGTCGTCGTCATGTGTCAGGCCCATTCCTTCGTCATCAACTAATTAGCTTGCATATACATTAGTCCGGACGCAGCGACGCCCTGATGCCGGGTCAGTTGGGCTCGCGGTCAGTCGGGCTCGCATCGCGCTCCCTAAAGCCTATGGGCTCCACTTCTCCTCGGGCCTGGGGGCCCGCATCGTCGCGGAGCACCCCGTAGCGTTCGGCGGCCGGCGTCATCAGCCGCGCCAGATCCGCCGCGACGTCGTGGTCGGCCTCCGGCGGCATCGACACGTAGCTCATCGCCAGGCGCACGATCGCGCGGGCCAGTATCCCGGCATCGTCCTCGCTGGCCTTCACCCAGCCATCCATGAACGACGACGTCAGCCGCGTCGAACAGTGCGTGATGATCGGCCCGCTGTCGGTGGTGATGATCTGAAGCAGATCAGGCTTGGCCACACCGGTCAGCAGCGAGATGACGAGCGGGTCGGCCGCCGACTCCGAGAAGAACGACCGAAACCCTTGCAGGAAGGCGGCGTAGACGTCGCCCACGTTGGAGTAGATGGCGTCTTCGACGGCGTTGACCAATCGATCGGCAAGCCGCAGTGCATAACCCTGAGCAAGACCTTGCCGCGAGCCGAACTCGTTGTAGATGGTTTGGCGGCTGATGCCCGCGGCGCGGGCCACGTCGGCCAGCGTGATCGCCGACCAGTCGCGGCTGAGCAGCAGCTCCCGCATCGCGTCGAGCACCGAATCACGCAACAGGACCCGTGACGCCTCGGCGTACGGCACTCGTACGGGCCTGCCCGTACCGGTTACCCCTGCCACATGCGCGACACTAGCGCGTCTAGGCAGGATCCAGCGTCGTGTCCTTCACGGGGTCGGCTGTCTCGCGGCTGACCAGCACGGAGTGCCGGCGGCCGTAGCCCAGGTAGATGACGATTCCGGCGACCATCCACACCCCGAACCGGATCCAGGTGATCACGGTGAGGTTGATCATCAGCCAAAGACATGCGCACACCGACGCGATCGGCAGCAGCGGCACCCAGGGCGCGCGGAATTCGCGCGGCAGGTCCGCACGGGTCCGGCGCAAGACGATGACGCCGGCGGACACCAGCAGGAACGCGAACAAGGTCCCGACGTTGACCATCTCCTCGAGTTTGTCCGCCGGGAACGCCGAGGCCGTGGCTGCGACCAGCAACGCCACCAGCACGGTGATACGCACCGGGGTGCCGTACGAGCCGGTCCTGGCCAGCTGCCGCGGCAGCAACCCGTCGCGCGCCATCGCGAACAGCACCCGGCATCCGCCGAGCAAGAGCACCATCACCACGGTGGTCAGTCCGGCCAGCGCGCCGATGGAGATGATCCGGGAAGCCCAGTGCACCCCGTTGACCGCGAAGGCGGTGGCCAGGTTGGCGTGACGCCCGCCAGGGGTGGTCTTCAGCGCGGTGTAGGGCACCATCCCGGACAGCACGACGGACACCGCCACGTAGAGCACGGTGACGATGCCCAACGTGGTCAGGATGCCCCGGGGCACGTCGCGTTGCGGGTTCTTGGTCTCCTCGGCCATGGTGGCCACGATGTCGAACCCGATGAACGCGAAGAACACGATCGACGCGCCTGCCAGCACCCCGTACCAGCCGTAGTGGCTGCTGTGCGCGCCGGTCAGCAGCGACAGCAACGACTGATCGACGCCGCCGCCGGCGTGGTCGGCCTGGGGCGATGGAATGAACGGCGAGTAATTCGCGGTGTTGATGTAGAAAGCCCCGACGACGATCACCAGCAGCACCACCGACACCTTGATCGTGGTGACCACGGCAGAAAAGTGCGACGACAGCTTGGTACCCAATGCGAGCAGGGTGGCCACCAGCGCAACGATCAGGAGCGAACCCCAGTCCAACTTCAACGATCCGAGATCGATTGTGCTACTGGATAATCCGAATATCGTGCTCAGGTAACTCGACCACCCCTTGGCAACCACTGCGCCGCCGATCGCCAGCTCCAAAACGAGGTTCCAGCCGATGGTCCAGGCCAGAAACTCACCGAAGGTGGCGTAGGAGAACGTGTAGGCGCTGCCGGCCACCGGCAGCATCGACGCGAATTCGGCGTAGCACAGCGCCGCCAGCCCGCAGGTGATCGCCGCGATGAGAAACGAGATCCAGATCGCCGGGCCGGTGATGTCTCCCGCGGTTGATGCGGTGACCGTGAAGATGCCGGCACCGATCACCACCGACACTCCGAACACGACCAGGTGCCACCAGCTGAGGTCCTTGCGCAGCTGGGTGGACGGCTCGTCGGTGTCGGCGATGGACTGCTCGACCGACTTGGTGCGCCAGCGACCCGCCATGCACCCGGACAGTACCGAGTAGTGTTCGGGAATGCGTGGGGAGTGCATAACGAGAAGCGCTCGGGGAAGGGCCGTCGTCATCGGGGCCAGCATCGCGGGATTGTGCGCGGCGCGCGTTTTGTCGGATTTCTATGACCGGGTCATGGTGTTCGAACGCGACGAGCTGCCGAGCACACCCGTCAACCGCACGGCGGTCCCCCAAGGCCGGCATGTTCACCTCCTGATGGCCCGCGGCGCCGTCGAATTCGATGCGCTGTTCCCCGGCCTCCTCGACGACATGGCCGCAGCCGGGGTGCCAAAGTTGGAGAACCGGCCGGACTGCATCTATTTCGGTGCGGCCGGTCACCTGTTGGGCACCGGTGAGACGCTGCGTGACGAGTTCACCGCCTACGTGCCGAGCCGCCCGCATCTGGAATGGCAGATCAGGCGTCGGGTTGCTGAAATCGCAAATGTCGAGATTCAACGACGTTCGGTGCGCGAACCGCGCTTCGACGCCGGCGCTCAGCGGGTGACCGGTGTGTTGCTCGACGGCGACAGCGACGAGCCGGAGTTCGTTGCCACCGATCTGGTGATCGACGCCGCCGGCCGCGGCACCAGGCTGCCGGTTTGGTTGGAGCAGTGGGGATATCAGCGTCCGCCCGAAAAGACGGTCGACGTGGGCATTGGCTATGCGTCACACCAGTTTCGGCTCCCGGAGGGCGCGATCCGCGAAAGAGTCATCGTTGCCGGCGCGTCCCGGCAGCAGCCGCGCGGGCTGGGCCTATTGGGATACGAGGACGGCGGGTGGGTGCTGACCACTTTTGGAGTCGCGAAAGTGGAGCCGCCGCATACCTTTCCGGAGATGCTTGCGCTCGCCGAAAAGCTGCTGCCCGCAGAGCTCTCGGCCGCACTGGAACGGGCCGAACCCGTCGGTGAGGTGGCCTTCCACCGCTTCCCCACCAGCCGCTGGCGCCGCTATCACACGCTGGACCGATTTCCGGCGGGGATTTTGCCGCTCGGAGACGCGGTGGCCAGCTTTGACCCCACCTTCGGGCAGGGCATGACGATGACGTCACTGCAGGCCGGTCATCTGCGCCGAGCGCTTCAGACACCGAACGGGGACCTGGCGCGCGAAGTGAACCGCGCCACGGCCAAGACCACCTATCCGGTGTGGACGATGAACGCGATCGGCGATCTCAACTTCCATCACGCCACCGGGCCGGCGCCCCGGTGGTACCGCCCGGTGGGTAATCTGTTCGACCAGTTTCTCGGCGCGGCGGAGACCGATACCGTTCTCGCCGAATGGTTTTTGCGCCGGTTCTCTCTGCTGGACAGCCTCTACATGGTCCCGACGCCGCCACTGATCGGCCGTGCTATTCGGCACAACTTCCGGTTGTGGCTCGGCGAGCGTCGCCAAGCCCGACGCGACCGCCACCGCGTCACCCAATCGGCGGCGCTGAGCTGATCACACGCCGACGGTGGCCCGGAATATCGTGGTCGGTTCTCGGGCGATCAGCCGGATGGGCCCGTCGTCGGCGGCCACCCAAGCGGCGGCGCCCCGAGTGAGCTTCAGCGAGCCGGATTTTCCGGACACCGTCGTGCAACCCTCTGTGCACAACAGGATCTGCGGACCGTCGTGGCGCGACGGCGCGTCGACTTCGTGGCCGAGCTGGTCGTTACCGAGTGTCAGCAGCGACGCGGCGAATTCGTCGGTGGGGGTGTCATAGATCAACCCGAGTCCATCCCGGTGCGTTGGCGCACGTAATTGAGCCACGGTGGTGGGGTTGAAATTCAGCACCCGTAACAGCTCCGGAACGTCCACGTGTTTGGGAGTCAGACCACCGCGTAACACATTGTCGGAGTTGGCCATTACCTCCAACCCGACACCACGCAGATAGGCGTGCAGGTTTCCGGCCGACAAAAAGATCCCCTCGCCGGGATTAAGAGTTATCCGGTTGAGCAGCAACGCGGCCAGCACGCCGGCGTCGCCGGGGTACCGTTCGCCCAACTCCAGCACCGTCTTGGCCTCAGCCGCGAATTCCGTTGCGCCGGAACTGACATACTGGATGGCACCATCCAGCACAGCAGCCACCAGAACGTCGATGTCGGGCTGTGGCGCGGTGATCCAGGTAGTGAACAACGCGCGCAGGCCGTCGGCATCGGACTGGTCGTTCAACAAATCGATGTACGGATCGAGGTCGGACACCGCCAGGGCGCGCAGAAGTTCGACGGTCTGGGCCGCGGGGCGGAATCCGGCCAGCGCGTCGAACGGCTGCAGCGCCACCAGCAGCTCCGGCTTGTGGTTGGTGTCGCGGTAATTGCGCACCGGTGATGTCAGCGGAATACCGAGCTTTTCCTCACGCCGGTAACCCTCGGCGGCTTGCTCGGCGCTCGGGTGCGCCTGCAGCGACAGCGGTTCGTCGGCCGCCAGCACCTTGACCAAAAACGGGAGCACGTCACCGAACCGGGCGCGGATGACCGGGCCGAGTTGCCCTTCCGGATCGTCGACCAGTGCCTGCAGCAGCGAGGTTTCGCCGTCCGGGCCTTCCAGCCAGGCCGGGTCACCCGGGTTGGCGCCGAACCAGAGCTCGGCTTCCGGGTGGGCTGCCGGAACGGGCCGCCCGGTGAATTCGGCGATGGCCGTCCGCGATCCCCATGCGTACGTCCGTATCGCTCCGCGTAGCAATTGCACTGTCTATTTATCCCCGTACCAGTTATCCCCGTACCAGCCGCAAATAAACCGCCGCCATCTCTAGCCGGACAGCCAATATAGCCAGTTGCTGCTCGGCCCGTTGCGCACCGACCGGCGCTATACCGCCATCCGGTCCATCAGGCACATCCTCGGCGCCGACGATGTCGACGTCGTCGAGCTGCGCGACTCGAGACGCGACTACCGTGCGCTCGGCATCCAACGTCAACGCCAGCACCCGCAGGCGTTCGGCGACCGGTCCGTCGATCTCCTCGTCGTGAAACAACGCCTCCACCGGGTCAACGCGGCCCGAGTCCGCGGTACGCAGCGCCACCAGGGCGTCGCCGAGCCCGGTGGCGGCGGTGACCTGATGGGCGATCCGCAGCAGGACAGAACACCCGTGCCTGGCCAGCGCCAGGGTCGCCGCGCAGTCCCCGGCCAGCACGACGCGACGGCGCGACATCCGCTCGACCAAGGCCTTGGCCGGATTGGTGAACACTTCGCGGCTGGCGCTGTTACGCAACGCCTCCGCGTCCAGCTCGTCGGCCAGCGCGGCCAGGTCCATCCCTAGCTTGGGATCGACGCTTTGCAACGCGGCGAGCCCGGCGGCCAGGTACCGGCACAGGCGGAACCCGTCGGGAACCGGTAGCCGCGGCTCCAGCACCGCCACCCGGCCGGCCGTGGTATCCCGCAACTGGCCCGCGTAGGGCGCCGCGACGACAACCCGCGCACCCCGGCGCACTGCGCTGGCGGCGGCCCCGACCAGCGCCGAATCGCCGGGGTCGTCGCCGGCCACGATCAACAGGTCGAGCGCGCCGATCCACGGCGGCGCCTCCGCGGCGATCACGATCGGCGCGGCCGCCCAACCACCCAACGTCGCGGCCAGCATGGTGCCTGCGGTCTCGGCGGTCGCTCGCCCGGCAATCCAGATCACCGTGCGCGGAGGATCATCGCCGCGCACCGAGTCCAGAGCGCCCTCGTCGAGCGCGGCTGCGGCCGCACGCACCGGCGCACCCGCCGTCGACGCCGCCCGCAGCAGCCCGTCGCGATCCGCGGCCAGCAGGCCGTCGGTGTCGTCGAGGTCGATGGTGGCCTGGGTCGCGTTCACGTCGCGGCCCTTTGCTGACCTGTGGTGTGCTGGCGGATCTCGCCGGCAACCTGCTCGACCACGGCCTCCACGTCCTCGACGCAGCGCCCTTCCACATTCAGCCGCAACAGCGGCTCGGTGTTGGAGGTGCGCAGGTTGAACCAGCAGCCCTCACCGAGGTCCACCGTCACGCCGTCGAGATGATCGATGGATTGAATCCGGTCGCCGAAAGATTTCAGCACCGCCTCGACGCAGCTGCCCGCGTCGTGCACGGTGAAGTTGATCTCGCCGGACGATTCGTAGCGCTGGTAGTCGGCGGTCAGTTCCGATAGCGGCCGCTCCTGCTCGCCGAGCGCGGCCAGCACGTGCAGCGCGGCCAGCATTCCCGAGTCGGCGCCCCAGAAGTCACGGAAGTAGTAGTGCGCGGAATGTTCACCGCCGAAGATCGCGCCGGTGTCGGCCATCACCGCCTTTATGTAGGAGTGCCCGACCCGTGAGCGCACCGGCGTGCCGCCGCGTTCGACGACCAGCTCCGCCACCGCGCGGGACGTGATCAGGTTGTGAATGACGGTCGCACCGATTTCCCGGCCGAGCTCGCGCGCCGCGACCAGAGCGGTCACCGTCGACGGCGACACCGGCCGGCCGCGCTCGTCGACCACGAAGCATCGGTCGGCGTCGCCGTCGAAGGCCAGCCCAATATCAGCGCCGACGGCGCCGACGTATTTCTGCAGGTCGGTCAGATTCGCTGGGTCCAGCGGATTGGCCTCGTGGTTGGGGAAGGAACCGTCGAGCTCGAAATACAACGGCAACAACGTGATCGACACGATCGGGCCAAGCACCGCGGGTGCGGTGTGACCGGCCATCCCGTTGCCCGCATCGACGGCCACCCGCAGCGGGCGCAGCCCCCCCGTGTTGACCAGCGAGCGCAGAAAGGCCCCGTAGTCGGCCAGCACGTCTTTGTCTTCGACCGAACCGGGCGGCCCGTCGAAAGCGGGAACGCCGGCGATCAGGTCGTCACGGATGGCGGTCAATCCGGTCTCCGCGCCGACGGGTTTGGCGCCCGCCCGGCACAGCTTGATGCCGTTGTAGGCGGCCGGGTTGTGGCTCGCGGTGAACA
>JAFAID010000577.1 GCA_019236925.1 Mycobacterium sp.
TCGTTCAGCGTGTTGACGTAGCTGCGAAAGCTCAGCGTGGTGACCACGCCGACGACCAGCACGACAACCGTGACCACGGCCGACACCCCTAGCACCAGCTGACGGCGCAATGTACGTGGGCGCCACCAGGGTCCGGTTGAGACCCTAGTCATTTGCGCCGCTCCGCATCGCTTCGCTCTGCATCGTCGCCGGCGCGGGTCATTTCGGCGGGCGCAACATGTATCCGACACCGCGCACGGTGTGGATCATCGGCTCCTTGCCGGCGTCGATCTTCTTTCGCAGATATGAGATGTACAGATCGACGATGCTAGTTCGGCCTGCGAAGTCGTAATTCCAGACGCGGTCCAGGATCTCGGTGCGGGTCAACGCGCGGCCCGGATTGCGCATCAGGAAGCGCAGCAGTTCGAACTCAGTCGAGGTAAGCGGAATCGGTTTGCCGGCACGTGCGACTTCGTGGCTGGCGCCATCGAGCGTGAGGTCGCCGACCTTGAGACCCTCCTCCGCGGGTGCGGCCAGGTAATTGGAGCGACGCAGCAGTCCGCGTAGCCGGGCGACCAATTCTTCCAGGCTGAACGGCTTGGTCATGTAGTCGTCGGCGCCCGCGGTCAGGCCGGTGACCCGGTCCATGACCGAGTCGCGCGCAGTGAGGAACAGGGTGGGGGTGTACGCGTCGGCTTCCCGGATCCTTTGCAGGATCTGCAGGCCGTCCACGTCGGGAAGCATGATGTCGAGGACGAGCACGTCGGGGCCGATCTCGTCGAACTTCGTCACGGCCTCCCGGCCGTTGTGGGCAACCTCGACGGTCCAGCCTTCGTAGTGCAGCGCCATCTTGACCAGGTTGGTCAAGGCCGGTTCGTCGTCGACTAGCAAAACCCGGATCGGTGACCCATCGGCACGGGTGATGCGAGGCAGCTGGCCGAGCATGGCCTGACGAGGTCGCTGTTCGCGCACGGAACTCGACACTATCGCCATGCGCCTCCATTATCCCCGGCTCACACGCCATTGTCACGAAGCTCATAGCGTTCTCAAATGTGTCGGCCGGCCGCTGAGAATTGGCTCACATCGTCAGATATGCGTTTTCTATGCATCTCGTCGGCCAGCTTGCGCTGCGGCTATACACCAAAAACACTGTGTAGCAGAGCAGTTGACAAAGAGCCGGCAGGCCAAAAGTGAGGCTAAATCGCTAACCGATTGTGTGAAAACACTTTACGTAACTTGACGTAACTCTGCCGTAACAAGATCAACCTGAAATAGCTGCAGCCATCAACGATGAGCGCGGCAGTTTGTAACCAAAACTTTGGAGAGAGCAATGTCTTTATCGCCTTTCGTGACTACGCACCCTGAGGTGCTGTCGTCAGCGGCCGGCGATCTCGCTGGTATCGGTTCGGCCATGGCTGCCGCAAATGAGGCAGCAGCGGCCCCGACTGGCGGAGTCGTCCCGGCGGCGGCTGACGAGGTGTCAGCGCTGACGGCGGCCCAGTTCGCCGCGCACGCGGGCAGCTACCAGGCCATCAGCGCCGCTGCCGACGCAATTCATTCGTTGCTGGTCAGCACCCTGCAGACCAACGCCGCGTCCTATGCGGCCACTGAAGTCGCCAACGCGATCGCAGCCGGCTGAGCCCAAAGCACAACGGAAAGGAAAGAGGGTTCACAGAGATGGACTTCGGGGCGTTTCCACCGGAGATCAACTCGGCTCGTATGTACGCAGGGCCTGGCGCCGGGTCGATGCTGGCCGCCGCGGCCGCGTGGGACGGGCTGGCCGCTGACCTGCACTCCACGGCAGCGGCCGCCGGATCGGTGGTTTCCGGTCTCACCGGTGAGTCGTGGCAGGGCGCGTCGTCGGCGTCGATGGCCGCCGCGGTTGCACCGTATTTGACCTGGATGACCGCAACCGCGGGTCAAATCGAGCAGGTGGCGAACCAGGCCAGGGCGGCGGCCGCCGCCTACGAGGCGGCGTTTGCGATGACGGTGCCGCCAGCGGTGGTCGCGGCCAACCGGGCGCAGCTGATGGCGCTGATCGCGACGAACATTCTCGGTCAGAACACGGCGGCGATCATGGCCACCGAGGCTCACTACACAGAGATGTGGGCTCAGGACGCCGCGGCGATGTACGGCTATGCCGCCAGCTCGGCGGCCGCCTCGACGTTGGCGCCGTTCACCCCGCCCAAGTCGACCACCAACCCGGCAGGCTTGACCAGCCAGACCGCCGCGGTGGCCCAGACCGCCGGCGGATCCGCCAGCAGCCACGCGCAGACCGCCGCTTCAAACTCGCTGTCGGCGGTGCCTTCGACGTTGCAGGGGCTCTCACAGCCGACGTGGTCGGCGTCCGGCCTCTCGGGACTGTTGTCGGGCAATGGTGCGACGGTGGCGACCTCTGGCATCTCGGGAGCGTCCGGAGGGCTGAGTGCGCTTACGGGTCTAGCTGGGTCGACGGGCAAGGGTCTGGGCACTAGCGCGGGCAAGGGCGCCACGTCGGGCCTCGGGGCGCTCGACAGTCTGTCAGACATCGCGTCATCGTCGTCAAGTGGAGTCGCCGACTTGGGTTCCGACGCAGCAGGTTTGGGTTCCAATGGCTTGGGAGCCGGCGCCGGTGGCCTCGACATGAGTTTCCCCGGCGTCGGGATGAACTTGCCGGCCGCCGATTCGCTGTTCGCGCCCGCAGGCGTGGGATCGTTCGGCAACGTAGGCGGGTTGGGTTTGGCGCCTGCCCTGGGCGGCTCGATGCCGATGAACCACCTTG
>JAFAID010000082.1 GCA_019236925.1 Mycobacterium sp.
CGGCCACAGCACCGAACGCAGCACGATCGCGGTGCTCGGCGCGGCGGTGCGGGGACCAAATGTGGCCTGCGACCACTCGCGCAGACCGCCACGAAGGGAATCAACTGTCGTCACGAGCGCCGCTCCTCCTCATCGCTTCGCTCTGCATCGTCGCCGGCGCGGGCCACGAGCGCACCGTACACGGGCGAAGGCCCGAGGGATCAGGCGGGACAGTAGGTGTCGGTGGCCGGCAACTGGCCGCTGTCGAGGTCGCCGATCAGCGGGGAGACCGCGCATGAGGAGTAGATGCTGGCGCCGTGGCCGATCCCTTGCCACATCACCCGCTTGCTGGCCGCGGTGGCGTTGATGATGGTCGCGGCGGTGGCCGAGACGCCCTCCGACCCGACAATCGGGTCGCTCTGCACGCCCATGAGAACCACGTTGACCTTGAGAGTCTTCGGCGGCTGCGGCGGCGTCACGCTCGGCCACGAGACGCACTTGACCAGACTGAGCGCGCCGACGGTGCCGAACTGGGGGTAGAGCTTGCCCCAGGCGACCACCAGTTCCCGAATCCGGTCGGGTGTGGGCCGGTTGATCGCGTCACTGCACGAATTGACGAACTGCCCGTCGGTGCCGGTGATGCCCTCTGCCCGGTTGATCAGGTTGGTCAGCAAGTTGGTGTCACCGGACCGGGCGTTTGCGAGTGCGGTGGCCAAGTCGTTGGTGGTGCTGACGCGGTCACCGGTGGGGTAGCCCAGCGCGGTGCTGATGGCGCTGGCAAGGGTCGCTACCGATGCGCCCGCGGGGCCGTGGCCGGCGTGGGCGTCGGCCAGCAGCGAGCTGACGGCGGCTTTCGGGTCGGGGCCCAGCGGGCAGTTCACCGCAGCGCACTGCGCGGCGAATGCGTCCAATGCCGCCTGCTGGCCTTTGACCCGTTGCTCGGCGGCGGCTTCGGCGCCCACGCCCAGCGCGATCGGGGAATCGAGGACCAGCCTGGCGACTTTGTCGGGATGCGCGCTGGCGTAAGACAACGCAACCTGAGCGCCGTTACCGATGCCGATCAGCGCCAGCGCGGGCACATCCCAGGTACTGCGAAGCCGCTCGATGTCGGCCGCGGAGTGGGTGTTGTCGTAGGCGGAATCGCCGGGCGCGATGGTGTCGGTGCAGCTGGTGGTGGTGTTCTGCACGATGCCGGCGAGGTTGGCGACCGGGTCGTTGCCCGCTTCGAACTGCGATTGGTCGCGGATCTCCTGGCGGTCGAATTGGTCGAGGCAGTCCACCGGGCTTGACAAGCCCATACCGCGGCGGTCGATGGCGACGATGGGATGGCTGCGCAGCACGTCGGCGCCGGCACGCGCCAGCCACACCGGCAGTTGGAGCGACGAGGGTAGGTCCGAGCCGGTGGTGAAGACCAGGGGGCCGGCGTCGTGCGGAGTCTGCACCGAGGTGGCCCGCACCACACCGATGCTCAGCGTCCCGGCCGCACCGTTGACCGGGTCGAGGTCGGCGTCGTAGCTTGCGCAGTCCAGCTTGACGCCGGGCGCCGCGGGCACCGCGGCGTCGCTGAATTCCTTCGTCGTGCAGTCACGCCATGACAAGTCGTTCTTGGGTGTGGCGATCGGTGGCGGACCATTGGGCGCCTTCGTGGTCGTGGCCTTTCCCTGCGGCCGTGCGCCGGAGTTGGTGGCGAAGCGCGGGTTGGCGGCCAATCCAGGCGCACAGCCGGCCAGCAACCCAGTCACCACGATCAACGACGTGGCGATTGCGGCGTGCCGGCTCATGCCGACCACAGTAGCCATTTGTTGAGGGTGCTTAGGCTCAGGCTCGATTGCCTGACGCCTCACCGGGCCGATACGCGGCCCGCGCTCACGCCCTGCGCGGCGCCTCCTCGGACCGTTCCGGCCCGCATCGTTGCCGCGCGGTCAGGCTTTGACGTAGCGGGTGTACAGGTAGCCGTCGTCGTCGGTGAGGAGGTGCGCGCAGCGCATCCCGGTCAGCACCTGCCCTGGGCCAGCGGCGATGCGGCCGGCCTGACCGCCGACCAGACTCGGCGCGATCGTCAGGCACAGTTCGTCGAGCATCTCGCGTTCGACGAGCGAGCCGAACAGCGTCGGACCGCCCTCGGTCAATACTCGGTACAGGCCGCGATCGGCCAGCGCGGCCAGCACCATTGCTTCGTCGACTCGAGCGGGGTCGTCGACCGAGCAGTCGACGACGTCCGCGAAGCCGGCGAGTCCGCTTCGGGCCTGTTCGGCGGCCGCGGTGCAGGTGCACACCAGCGGCGGCACCTCGGTGCGGGTGAACACCGGCATGTCCCGCTCCAGGCGGCCGGATTTGGTGACGATCGCCAGCTGTGGGACCTCGCTTTGCCCGCGGGCCTGGCGGCCTTGGCGCTGGGCGATGGTCAGGCGTGCGCCGGAATAGTCCTCGGCCCGAACCGTTCCCGCGCCGACCAAGATCACGTCAGCGAGCTCGCGCAGCAGGCTGAACAACGCCCGGTCGCCGGGCCCGCCCAGGCGACCGGTGGTGCCGCCGATGGTGGCGGCGCCGTCGAGGCTGGCGATGAAGTTCGCGCGAAGCCAAGTCCTGTTCAGCTCCGCCGGGTAGCCGTAGAGCTCGGGCAGTTCGCGACCGTCGAGTTCGCGGACCGAGCCGAGCATTCTCAGCTGCATCGCGCCGGCCTGGTCGACAGCTTGGTCAGGCATGCGCATGATTGCAACACGTCGGTAGGGTGCCTGCATGCACGGCCCCAGCTCCGCCGATGTCACCGGCGGGGTCGCTCGTCTGATCGATCGGCAGCCAACGGTGTCACCCGAACGGCTGATCGCCCAGCTGACGCCGCCGCCGACCTTCGCCGACGTCAGCTTCGCGAGCTATCACCCCGACGCGGCCGAGCCGACGCAGTCCGCCGCTGTCGCGGCGTGTCAGCAGTTCTGCCGGCAGGCCGTCGAGCGCCGCGCGGGCCGCAAGAAGCTGTTCGGCAGGCGAGAGGTGCTGCCGGGCATCGGGCTATACCTCGATGGTGGTTTCGGTGTCGGCAAGACGCATCTGCTGGCCGCTGCCTACCGTCAGGTTCCCGACGATTTGCCTGATGAAAAAGCCTACCCAAAGGCGTTCGCGACGTTCATGGAGCTGACGCAGCTCGCCGGGGTGTTCGGCTTCGTCGAATGCATCGAGCTGCTGGGGCATTACACGCTGTTATGCATCGACGAGTTCGAGCTGGACGACCCGGGAAACACCACGCTGATTTCACGGCTGCTCTCCCAACTTGTCGAGCGCGGTGTGTCGTTGGCCGCGACGTCCAACACGCTGCCCGAGCAGCTAGGCGAGGGTCGTTTCGCGGCGCAGGACTTCCTGCGCGAAATCAACACGCTGGCAGCGATTTTCACCGTCGTTCGGATTGATGGACCCGACTACCGGCATCGCGACTTGCCGCCTGCGCCCCAGCCGCCGACCGATGAGCAAGTCGCCGCGCGTGCCTTGACCGTCGAGGGCGCGACCCTCGACGACTTCGACGCGCTCTGCGCTCATTTGGCCACCATGCATCCGTCGCGCTATTCGACGTTGATCGAAGGTGTGACGGCGGTGTTTCTGACCGGCGTGCACGCGGTCGACGACCAGAATGTGGCGCTCCGGCTGGTGGCACTGACCGATCGGCTCTACGACGCCGGGACCCCGGTGCTGGCGTCCGGGGAGAAGCTGGACCGCATCTTCAGCGAAGAGATGCTGGCCGGTGGCTTCCGGAAGAAATACCTACGGGCCACGTCGAGGCTGCTGGCGCTGACCGCGGCCGTCAACGCCTAGGTCGCACCAAACTGGCGCACCATGACGTAGTCGCTTTCCGTACGGTCACCTAGTTGAAATGTCCTCGTGCCGTTGATGGTAAAGCCGCACTTTTTGTAAAAGCGTTGTGCGCGATAGTTTTTCTGATTGACGCCCAGCCACATGCAGCCGGCTCCCCAGTCTACGGCGGCGGCGAGCGCGGCGTCCATCAGTGCTATCGATGCACCCGAGCCGTGCTTGGCCGGCAGCACGTACATCTTCGAAAGCTCCGCCGCCGGTCGAACTGGCACGGCCCGCTGCACGTCGGGATCGTCGCCCACACCTTGAATCAGCATGGCGTAACCGGCAATTCGATTGTCGTAGCTGGCAGTGAGGATCAGCCGCTGCGGATCGGCCAGATACTCGGCAAAGCGCACGTCCGAAAGGTTGGCGTCAATGAACGACGCGATATTCGCGCGGGAGACCGACGGCGGACACGCCAGCGGAAAGGTGCGTGCGGCGACTCCGGCCAGCTCGGCTACGTCGATGGAATCCGGCGTAGCGATGCGCACCGCCAAAGACGACTCCGGAGCTAGAGGTTCCACTGCGCCAGGTGGTAGCCCGTCTTCTTGTCCAGCAACACGACGTTGGAGACCGGGTCGCGATAGGCCTCCCAATACACCCCGCCGCGAACGATCGAGCCCGCCGGCGTGTCACCGGCGGACGCGCGCGGGAGCCCGATCAGGGTGGCGGCGACGACGGTCATCAGGACAACCAGGCAGCGGCGCATGTCTCGCATGATGGCACACTGCGAATCCCGCGTCGCCGGGTTGTACAACGCTCAGGTTTTCTTGGGGGCTGTTAGCGATTCGAGCACGGCGGTCAGATCGGTCTCGACGCGATCCTTGTCGATGCCGGCTTGGTGCAGCGGACCGCTACCGTCTTCCAGTTCGAGCAGCGCGAGCAAAAGGTGTTCGGTGCCGATGTAGTTGTGGCCCAGGCGAAGTGCCTCGCGGAAGGACAGTTCCAGCGCTTTGCGGGCCGCGCCGCTGAACGGGATCAACTGCGGCGGGTCGTCCACGGCGGGCGGCAGCGTGATCGCGGCACGAAATGATGCGGGATCGACCTGCTGCGCGGTGAGCAGCTTGCTGGCCAACCCATCCGAATCGCTCAGCACGCCCAGCAGCAGGTGGTCGGGGCTGATCTCGCTGTTGCCCGCCTCGTGTGCCGCATTCCGCGCGGCGACGACCGCATTGCGAGCCCGGGGAGTGAAGCGTTCGAAGCCGTCGATCCGCCGGGCGACCCGCACCGCCACGTCCGGGTCGAGAGGGTCGAGAGCGGTGGTCGCCCGCAGCACGAACCGCTTCTGGGCGGCCTGTTTCGTCACGCCCATGCTCTTGCCGATATCGGCCCAAGAGGCGCCTGACCGGCGCGCCTGGTCGACGAAGTGTCCGATGAGGTGGTCGGCGACGTCACCGAGATGCTCGGCTGCCAGCGCCGCGTCGCTGAGCCGGTCCAGCACGTCCTCGTGCACCCGCTTGATGGCATCGATCAGTTCGTCGAGTCTGATGGAAACGGTGATCGGTGTCGGCCCGGAGCCGGATTCTGTCATGCCGTCAACCCTAGGTTGACGGCCGGAATTCGTCAACCCAGCGTTGACGCTGAATCAGCCCTCGCTCAGCCCTTTGAGTAGCCGCGGCGCACGGTCCGATCCAAAATGCCCAGCGTGGCCCGCAGTGCGAGTTCGGAGATCACCGGAAAGATCCCGGCCTCGCGCCACTGATCGCCGATCTCGGACCAGTCGTAGAACGACGTGACGAGCGTGCCCTCACCCGTCTCGTCGGGCTCGAGGCGATAGCCGTACACATGGCCGATCTGCGGTCGGATCTGCCCCAGAACCGTCCACGAGATCAGCTGATCGGGCTCGAAGTCGCGAATGCTGACGGTGACGTCGTACTTGCCCAGTTCCGGAAAGTCGTTGAGCGCGTCACGGTCCATATGAACGACGAAGGTGTCGCCTGCGGCGGCGACGGGCGGACCTTCGGCGTCCTGCAACATGCCGGACGAGTCGATGGCGACGTGACCCTGAGGGTCGCAGAGGACGGCGAAGATGTCGGCTGGGGGAGCGGCGATTTTGCGTTGGACTTCGATTTTCTCGGCCACCGTCTGATCTTGGCAGCATTGCCGGGCGTATGGAGCCGATAAGACAACGGCGCCGACGTAAGTCATGATGTTCGGATGCGACGTGTCCTGATGCTGTGCGGCATCGTCGCGTCACTGGGCTCGGGGGTGCCGGCGCACGCCGACCCGGGCAGGTCTGATCCGAACCTCGATGCGAGCTTTCTCGACGCGCTCACCAAAGCGGGCCTCACCGTGATAAGTCGTCCGGGCGCCGTCAAGGACGGTAAGGCGGCGTGCGGGATGATGGAGCAGGGGCAGCCGGAACTTGACGTCATCCAGCACGTGTCCAAGCAGAATCCGGGCCTGGATACGACCAAGGCGGCAAAGTTCACCGCGATAGCGGCCAGCGCCTACTGCCCGCAATACCTGCAGCGCGCCAGCGATGGCGGCAATAGTAATCAGCCGTCGGGCCCGCAGGAACGGTAACAAGGTGGCGCCGACATGCCATGATGGTCGGATGCGACGTCTCCTGATGCTGTGCGGCATCGCCGCCACGCTGGGTTTGGCGGTGCCGGTGCAGGCCGACCCGGGCGTCGATGCGAGCTTCCTGGACGCGCTCACGAAGGCGGGTATCACCTTTAGCGACGGACCTGGCGCAATCAACGCCGGCAAGACCGCATGCGGGATGATGGACCAGGGCCAGCCGGAGCTCGACGTCATTCAGCACGTGAGCGAGCAGAACCCGGGAATCACTACTACCAACGCGGCCAAGTTCACCGCCATCGCGGCAAGCGCCTACTGTCCGCAATTCCTACAACGCGCCAGCGGCAACGGTGGCGACACTGCGCAGCCCGGGCCGAACCGAGTGGGGATATCGGGCGGACGGCGCGAGTAGCGGCCTTGCCGCACAACCACTTACAGCATCGGCAGGATGTCGGTCAGGAAGTTGCCGCCGACAGCGCCCAGGTCGGTGTTGAAACCGTCACCGAAGATCGCGGCGAGGTCGAAATTGCCGCCACCGGCGTAGGCTTCGCTGCCCATGGTGCCAAGCGGGTCGAAAACTGTGGCGACGTCGTTGCTGCTGGCAGTAGGGTTCGACGGATCCACGAGGGCGTCCGCCGAGGCGACGGTGTGTGGACCCAATGCGTAGGCGAAGTCGTCGTTGCCTGGAACTTCAGTGGTGTTGTTGATGGTCACGCCACCGGTTAGGGCGCCGCTGTCGGTGCCGCTGGCTATAGACACGTCGCCGTTGCCGTATCCGGCGCCGGCGATGCTGCTGTCGCCGTTAGCGGAGGCGTAATCGAGGTAGCCGTATCCGCCGTCGGCCAAGCTGTTGGTGCCGCTGGCGATGGCGGCGTCAAGATAGCTGGTGCCGAAGCTACCGACGTCGGCTGTGCTGCCCGCGCCGTCGGCGAGGGCATAGTCGCCAAAGCCGCCAGTGGCAGTGGCGTTAGCCCCACTACCGAAGGCGATGGCGATGTCCCCCATAGTCGAGGTGGCGGTTGCGGTGTTGCCTGCCGTTGGGAGCAAATCCATCCCGTCGATTGAAATCTGAAAATCGTCGGCCGAGGCGACCCCCGGCGTGGCGGCCAGCGCCGCCCCGATGCCCATTCCGACCGCCAGTCCGGCGAGCCGACCGATACCATTTGCGTGCTTCATCGATCTTCCTTTCCTCGATCAACACGCGTGAGGTGCACGGTGGTGTTTGCCCAGCGCAGACCCACTGAATGACGCGGCACACTACTCCGTGCAGCACCCCGGCACGAGGGTTTGGCACAGATATTCACCCGCGTAAACAAGACGGCCGCCGGAACCGGAATCCGTTGCCACCAAACGGCCGCCGACGTCTCGGGGACGGGCGATCCGCGCTAGCTCTACGCGTGTTCGTGTTCGGTGTGGTCCTCGACTTTCGCGGCGGCAGCGTTCGTCTTGACCGACTCGATGCCCCTTCTCGGCTGCGGCCTTCGACTTGTACCCCTGGCCGCTCGCGACGGCCTCCCCATTGGCCGCTTTGAGGTGGAACCGGAAATCTCCGGATTGCTCTTGAAGATCTCGAACTTCGCCGCCATCAGGCGCTCCTTTGATCGAGGTGGATGCAGAACACGATAGTTCAGGCTTGGTCAGAGTTGGATTGTGACGTGGATTTGCCTCGCAATTCAGGTGGCACGGAGCAAGTACCCTGACAGGGCACGTCTAAACACGTGTGTAATAAGCCCTTCGTAGGTCAATCGGAAGAGCAGCTGACTTTGAAATCGCAGTTCGGATCATCGGCAACCAGCCATAGCCGCGACCATTCCGGTGACTGACAGGCGAAGTCCGGCGCTCCGCAGGGAGGGGGCGTGGGCTGCCCGTACAGCTGAATCCCTTTCGGTCCAGTGCCATTCGGATCCAGCCCCTTGCAGCATGGCCGTGCGCCGGCTCAGCACCGTCGACGCCTCCTATCCGGGCGCAGTAGCCTGTTCCAGGCGGAATGCACAGCCTTGAGAGGAGTGCTGCGATGGCTCGAATCAACATTGCCGTTGGGCTCGCACTGATCGTTTTATCGTTCGTCGTGGGTCTGCCGCTGCACGGGCCAGTCGGCGTCGTGGTCAATATTGTGATTTCGCTAGCGATGTTCATAGCCGGCGTGGCTCTATTGGCGAACCGAAATACGCACTGGCGGCAACTGCGGCCAAGATTCACGAAGCGCGACTGGGGGACCGATCGTTAGCTGCCCGGCGGGTGAGGTGCCGTAGAACCAGCGGTGCAGTTCGCGGACGCTGAAAACGTATGTCCACAGCGTGCCGATTGTCGGTTCACGTTCAGTTCACGGACTCGTGTTTGAAGGTCTAGACACAGCTGCCCCATCAGCACCTGCACCGCCCGCAGATTCCGGCTACCGGGAAGGCGCGAGTAGCGAAGCGGTTGGCTACTCCCACCCGAGCCGCGACCAGCGCTAGGGCGCGCCAAACCCCAGTGCCAATTTCCCGCTCCGACGACAATTCCTCACTTTGAGGATGGTCACCAGCGACTGAAAGACGCACCCGTGGCGGGTCGAAAGGGGTTGTCCAACAAACCAAGCCCGGCGCGGTTATGGCATCGCCTCGGCCCAGGCGATATGGCCCTCGAAGCCAAGCGTTTTCGCCATGTCGCGGTAGCGATCCCGGAAGTCCGTGTAAGCGGCTTCGTCGCCGCGAGTCCGAGCTAGCAGCGCGCGCAGTCGCAGCAGAAAGATGTCGTGCAATACGAACCCCGGTTCGGTGGGCACGGTCGCCAGCCGGTCGATGGCCGCCTGCGCTTCCTCCAGGTCTGTGTCGGCACCCCTGCGCAGCAGGGCTTCTACCAGAACGGCGGTGGGCGGCCCACCAAAAACCCTGTCGCCGGAGGCGAAATCCCACTCAAGGGCAGCCCGCGATAGGTCGATCGAGCCGTCGAGATCGCCGGCTCGGGCCTTCTCCTCGGCGAAAACGGTGTCGATCATCGCCGCCGTGATCATAGTGAATCGCTCTTGCACAGCGGCTTCGCGTGCCGCGGCAAGCAGGGCCAAGCCGTCGGCGCGTTGGTGACCGTCATGGGCCACGAGCACCAAGCCGCGCGCGAATCGGGCAGAAGCCAGCGTGAAATCGTCGCCGGATCGCTGCGTGACCTCAAGCAGCTCAGCTGTCTCGTGCAGGGCGGCCGCATCCGGCAGCAACGCTCCCTGAGGGATGGTGAGACCGTATTTATACTGCAGCACCACCGCGCGCGCCGCCACGTCAAATGCGCGAACCATCCTCCCCGCGGTGTCGAAATCGGCACGCCATCTCGGGTCCCCGACGCAACACCGGACGCCTGCCCGCAAGAGGATGGCGCTTCCCAACGGAGAGAAAGGAGTCAGAATCCCCTTGCGGGGGTCGCCGTCGGCCAGGTCGATCATGAGTTGCGTCAACCGCAGGGTTTCGGCCATCTCGCCAACTTGGTATTTGGCGAGGAGTGCGGCGGTGAGCAGTCCCAGCGTCAACATCGGGTCGCCGATCGACTCCAGCACGCTGGTGAGTTCGGAAGCCAAGCCTGATGCTTCGTGGACGCGAGCGTGAGCGAGCAGTGCCAACACCAACCCGGCCATGCCCATGGCCAGCGAAGCTTTGTCGCCGGTGGCGCCAGCAAGGTCGCGCAGTTCGTCGAACCCGGTGTCGGCGATGCTGCCGCCGGCTAGGCAGGCGGTCACGCAAAGCATGGTGCGTGGCGCGGTGCGCATGGCTGCCCGGTTGGGGTCCTCGGCGGGTAGTGCGTCGGCGACGTGGCGCGCACGCCGCAAACTCGCCCGTGCCGCGTTGAGTTCGCGTTGGGTCAGCCACATGCCTGCGCGCATGTGCCATGCGAAGGCGGCGTGCAGATCACCGGCGGCCTCCAGGTGCTCTGCGATCAGCGCAGCGTTCTCCTCGATCGAAGCCGGGTCACCTGATTCGATCGCGGCCGCGACGCGCCGGTGCAGCTCGGCGCGATCCGATTTAAGCTGCGACTCGTAGGCCACGGTGCGGATCAGGTTATGCCGAAACGCATACTCGGCGTGCGCGGTGAACCGCACCTGATCAATCAGCTCGGCCCCCACAAGATCCTCTAGAAGAGGATCAATCCCCAGCGTTTCCAGCAAGTCGAGGCTAAACCTCGAACCGATGACCGCCGCTGCGCTCAGCGTGCGCTTGGCTTTCGGGTCGAGGCGGTCGATGCGCGCACCGATGGTGGCCTGCAAGGTCGCCGGCACGCCGACCTCGCCAACCTCTGCCGCCGACGAGTGTGCGCCCGGCTCGCCGCGCAGCACGCCGCGCTCGGCCAGTTCCCGCACAATCTCCTCGGCGAAGAACGGGTTACCGGCGGCCGTGTCGGCGATCGTGTGGGCCAACCCGCCGAGCGAGGGGTCCGGCCCGAGCAGCTGCGCGATCAATGCTGCAGTCTCTGAATCACTCAGCGGCGCAAGGGCGATGGTTTGAGCCCTTGCCACCCGGGTCAACGCGCGCCGATATTCGGGGCGGTAGGTGACCAACATCAGCGAGGGCGTCTGCGGGATCACTGTAAGGAACTCGGCCAGCATCGACTCGCTGACTTCATCGATCCACTGGGCGTCCTCGATGATGTAGAGTGCCGGGGTCGCGCGGGCCAACGAGGCGGAATTCACCAGCCCGGTCAACCGCCGCCGACGCGCATCCGGATCGATCCGAGGAAGCGCCACCTCAGGGTCCGCGATCCCCAGCAGGTCAGCGAAGAGCAACAAGTCCTCGGGGTCTGCATCGGGAACCCGGGCGCGCACCCGGTCGCGGGCAGCCTGCCCATCAAGACCCTCGACGCCGGTGGCTGCGCGCAACAGTCGTGCGACGGCATGGAAGGGGACCTGGCTGGTGTGCGACTCGCAGAAGGTCGTAAACACTTCCACGCCGCGGCGACCCGCCATCGCCGCCACCTCGCGCACCAGACGGCTCTTCCCGACGCCAGGTGGCCCCACCACGCCGACCACCGCGCCGTAGCCACCGATTGCGCGCTCCAGCAGGCCCTCGATGGCGGACATCTCCCACCGCCGACCGACCAGATTCGGCTCAGCACGCCTGACCACGCACTGCTGTTCCCCCATGCCCAACAGGCCGCGGGCCAAGACCGGTTCGTCGGCACCCTTGATCTGAACCAATTCAGGCTCGCCGAGAACCACCGCACCCTCAACCAGTCGTCTAGTGGACTCGCTGAGCATCACCCCGCCCGGCGGCGCGACCGACTCCATCCGCTGAGCCATGCCCACCTGCTCCCCGATCGCGGTGTAACCCATAGCGCCCGAACCGATCTCACCGGCAATCACCTGACCGGAGTTCAGCCCAATCCGCAACTGAAGCTCGACACCATCTCGGTAGGAAACCTCCTGAGCCAGATCGCTGATGCCCCTGTGGATTTCCAGTGCGGCCCTGCACGCCCGCAGCGCGTGGTCCTCCAACGCCACTGGCGCGCCGAACAGCGCCATGATCCCGTCGCCGGTGAACTTGTCCACCGTGCCGCCGTAGCGGCGCACCACGGCCGCCGCACAGTCGACCAGCCCGGCCATGATCTCGCGCAGCCGCTCTGCGCCGACGGCTGTCGCGATGTTCATCGAGTTGACCACGTCGGCGAAGAGAACCGTGACCTGCTTGTACTCGGCCGGTGTTGTGGCGGTCGCAACCACCGCACCGCACTCGTTGCAGAACTTCGAGTTCGGCGGCAGCTCAGTACCGCACGACCCGCACGCCCCGGTGGGTTCGCCAGCATCCTTTGCGCTTGTGTCGGGACTTTGACCTACCAACTCGGTGTCGACGTCACGGGCATCCTCCGTTGGTTCAGCGGCGGTAATGCCCGCTCCATCGCGGATCGCGGGTTCGCTGTTATCGACCTGCGCTGGTTGGGCGGGCAGCCGTCTAAGCCGTGTGATTGCGTGGTCCACATCGGCATAGAGGTCGTGACGTGTGCTAAACCGCTCCAGAATGTCTCGGCCGCCTCGCCGCTCCAGCGGATCGAATGACTTAAGGGCGAGATCCAGTTGAAGCAAAATCTGGTGCTGCTGGTCGTGATCAAGCGCATTTGCTCGGGTAACGAGATCGATAATGTCGGTGAGATAAGACAACGGGGCCGCGGGCGGTTCCGGCAACGGGTCCGGCAACGGCGCCGACGGCGGCAGTGCGGCCAGAGCACCCTGCAACTGCAACGCGCCGAAGGCCCGTTCGGCGGGCTCGGAGTAGTCGATGATCTGGCGTCTAGCAAAGCGACTGGGTAACGCTGTCGGCGGCGGTTCGACCGCAACCGGAACCAGCGGCTTGCCTAACGCCTCGGCCCACTCAAATTCACGAGCACACGCAATTGAGCTCAACGCCGCCGAGGAGTAAATCGCGATAACCGCATCGGTGTCAGCGATGCGCCGCAGAATTTCGTGCCACCAGTCCTGACCGCCGCGAAGGGCGGCGTCGACCCACGTGTCGTAGCCCATCGTGCGCAGGTGCTCAACCAACTGGTCGACGACGGGTTTGTTCTCGCGGGCGTACGAGACGAACAGCTTTCGCAACGATGACCCCTCTGTTCACCATCCGCTGAATTGGGGGTTGTGGGTGGCTTCGGCGGCGTCGATCAGCCCGTTCGCGGCGGCCCGCGCCTCCTCACCGTCCCCGGCGATCGTCAGTGCGTTGACCAGGCTTGCCCTGGTGACTGCATGGGTGTCGCGGCCGCGTGCGAGCCGGGCGCGACACCACTCGACGTATCGTTCGGGCTGGCCGATGTACGCGTACACATTGCCGAGCGCACCCTCGATGCCGAACGGCACCTCGTAGTGGCCATTGCCGATCACCGTCTGGCCGGCGTCGCTATAGCCGACAGCCTCCTCGATCCGTCCCACGATCCAGCACTGCGACGCGACCACGTACAGAGTCTATTCAAGCATCGGGGGCGTGGGGCAACACAGGCTTGGGCAAAGTCAGTTCTCGGCTCTTGGCGCGGGCAGACCGGACCTCCGCCACAGCCAGGTCACACGTAGCGGGCCAGCTGGCCGGTTGCGTGACACGGCCCCTGTTGGCCGTCCCACTGCGCGGTGGCGGCGTCGTCTTCGAAGGAACCGACCGATAACAGCACATCGCCCGCCGGGACCTGCGCCAGCACGTCTCTGGCCCGGCCTGGCCGAAAACTGACCGACCGCCGCAGGAGACCGAGTCGCCGGGCCGTGACCGCCGCCCCTTCGGCCACCTCGCGGCCGAACCCCGTGTCGACGTGCACTATTACCACCCCCAAGACCGTCGGCGGCAAGGGTCTCGAGCACCGCGGCTAGTCTCCTCGGTCCTAGGCCGGTACTGGAAGCTCTCTTCCAGAGCCTCGAACCTGCCAGGTTCGGTTTCAGTGAACGCGGGCATAACCGGCTGGTTGGCGCCGGCGGGTGCGGGAATGTCGGGGTTGGTGATGGTCATGGCTAGCAACCTCTCCTGTGTGTCGCTAGCTCCGCAATCGGTCAGGTCATATCTAGGTCACGCGACTGCTATGCCGACCCAAAAATACTATCTGAGCTGCGCAAATACGTGGTGCGCGGTACTGGGATTGAACCAGCGACCTCTTCCGTGTCAGGGAAGCGCTCTCCCGCTGAGCTAACCGCGCCCGGTCAAGGAAATGGAGGTGGAGACGGGAATCGAACCCGTGTGCACGGCTTTGCAGGCCGTTGCCTCACCACTCGGCCACTCCACCGCGGGGTCTGATACCACTTGCAACCCTCGAGCGGATGACGGGATTCGAACCCGCGACCCTCACCTTGGCAAGGTGATGCGCTACCAACTGCGCTACATCCGCGCGCAACGGGCGAGATCGTCGCCCGGTGCGAAGCACGACGATAGTCGACGTGAGCCGACCCGCACAACTTTCTCGGTTCCATCGGCCGCGTCGCCGTCGGTAGCCTATGCTGCGCGTTCTGCCGAGGTCTCCGCGCGTGCTAATCTTCGACCTCGTTCGCCTCTCGGCGCCGGTCCCGTGGCTCAGTGGGAGAGCGTCCGCTTCACACGCGGAAGGTCGCTGGTTCGATCCCAGCCGGGACCACCAGAATCAGTGCAGGTCATAGGATTTTCAGGTATCCGACTTCCGATCCCTCGCCCACAACGGCACCAGGTTATCCGCCGTTTATCCGCCGCCGTCACATCCGCCGTCACGGTCATCCTCCGAGCCCGTCGAGCGCATCCGCCACACGATCCAGGTCGGAATCGTAGAGATCCGCATAGGTGTGCGCGGTGACCACGATCGACGCGTGGCCCATCGTCACCTGCAGTAGTTTCATGTCCGCCCCCGCCGATCGAGCCAATGACGCGTAGGTGTGTCGGAGGTCGTGTACGCGCATTGTGGGACGCCCGATTTCGGCGATCCTGCTCCGCCAGCCAACCGCCCGCTTCCAGTTTTCGAGTCCGAGCCGCGAGCCCTTCGGCGATACGATCGCCGGTTCGCCAGCCGGACGTCCTTCGATCCGGCGTTCAAGTATTGAAATCAGCCGTTCCGGAATTGGCACGCTACGACGACCGGCACGGCTTTTTGGCGGCCCCTCAAGGAGTCGGCCCGATAACTGTGTGATCGATCTGCGCACGCGAATACGCCGCGTGTGCAGGTTTACATCTTCGACGTTGAGTCCGGTTAATTCTCCGAACCGCAATCCGGTGTAGGCGAGGATTAGCACCACATCGCCTTGCTTGGAGGCGCGCGAGGTTTCGATGGTTGCCGTGTCGCACAGTTCGGCCAGCTTCGCCACTTCTACCGCAGTCAGGTAGACATGGCTGGTTTCTCCCATCGCCGGGAACCGGACATTCGCTGCAGGGTTTTTGCCGCGCAGCTTCTTGTCGCCGATGGCGTGATCCAGCGTCATGCGCAGCACGCTGTGAGTCCAGCGCACGGTGCGGGGTCCTAGGCCCGCGGTGGTCATTTCGTTAACCCATTCCTGGACGTTCTCTCGCAAGATTCGCCCGATCGGCCAGTTGCCGAACTTCGGCTCGATTCGCAGCCGCCAGTTGTCCTCGTAGCCACGGCGCACCTTCGGAGACAGATCGGGCCGGGACGCGAGCCAACTCTTGTACACCACGTGCAGCTCGGTTTTGCCGCCGCGCGGGTCGACCGTCTCGCCGTCCTCGCGAGCCGAGCGCACTTCACCGTCGAACAATTTGGCAGCCCGCAGCGTCTTGAATGTCTTGGATCGCTTGGTCCCATCCGGTAGCAGCCATTCGACATCCCAGCGGGTGCCGGACTTCGCTTCACGCCTGCGAATCGTCATCGCTCAAAACCTTGACGCGGCGAGCCATTCCACAGCATCAGCACGCATCCATCGCCGATGCCGGGATGACAACTTGCAGTGATGCGGACCCGGCGAGTCCGCGCCTCGCTCCCATTTCGTCGCCCAGTCGTCCGGCGTGGAGTCGGGAACGCCCGTCATGCGTGACACGTCACCCGCGGTCAACACATCGTCCATCGCCGTAGTCATGGTAAATGCCTCCTATCCTGTTGCCGAAATTTGTTGTCCGCCTGGTTGTCCGGCAGCGAGAAGCGCTTTGTCCTTTTCGGTTTTCCAGGCGATGCGCTTTGGACCGTCTGGTAGCCGCCACCCCACGTCATAGCGGACGCCCGCCTTGGTCTCTCGTCGAATTGGCACGGTTGCCCCTCACGGCAAGTGATCGCCGCCGCCCGGTCGAATAGTGGCTGTGCCGCAGCATGTTTGACTCTATGTAACCCTACGCCGTGGGTCCGACACGGCCCGA
>JAFAID010000350.1 GCA_019236925.1 Mycobacterium sp.
TCGCGACGCTGCCTCAGTCCCTGCGTGCACAGTGGCAGCAACGCTACGGCAATTGGCTTGTAGCCTCTGATGTCATCGTTGTGGGCGGTGTCGTGGCGACGGCACATGTTCTGCGTTTCGGCAACGTGACACGCGGCAGCCTGTGGGCAGGATATGCGTCGGTCGCCTACTCGGCGGTCTCGGTGCTGATCGTGGTTGCGTGGGCCCTGGTGCTTGCGATTTACCACACCCGTGCGCAGCAAGTGATCGGAGCTGGCCCCGAGGAGTTCCGCCGGGTGTGGACGGCCACGTTGTGGGTGTTCGGAGTCATCGCCGTTATCTCGACTCTGTTCAAGCTCGAGATCGCACGCGGTTATCTGGCGATCGCGTTTCCGCTCGGCCTTTTCGCGTTGTCCGTCAATCGCCAGCTGGCCCGCAGGTACGTCGCAGCGCAGCGTCGCCGCGGCCGCTTCACGACCTCCGTGCTCGCAGTCGGCGAGCCCCGATCGGTCAAGGCCCTCGTGCAGTCGCTGACGCGGCATCCGGCCGACGGCTACAGCGTAGTCGGTGTGTGCACTCCCGGTATTCCCCACCGTGAAAACATCGTCGTCCCCGGCTTCGGGCCGCTGACCGTGTTCCCCTACGGGGACGACATCCGACACGCGATCGTAGCGTCGCAGGCCGACACCGTCGCGTTGACGTCGGCGGCGGAGCTGGGATCAGAAGGCATCCGCGACCTGTCGTGGCAGTTGGAGAAGCTCGGCGTCGACCTGGTCGTGTCGCCGGGAATAGTCGATGTGGCCGGCCCGCGGCTGACCGTGCGCCCGGTGGCCGACCTACCGCTGATCCACGTTGACAAGCCGCAGTATCAGGGGGCCAAGCGGTTTCAGAAGCGCGCATTCGATGTTTGCTTTTCACTGCTGGCGCTGCTGGCGGCTTCGCCAGTCTTGATCGTTGCTGCAGTTGCGATAAAGGTAACCAGCCGGGGCCCCGTGTTCTATTGTTCCGAACGCATCGGCCTGGACGGTGTGCCGTTCCGGATGATCAAGTTCCGCAGCATGGTTGTCGACGCCGACCGACGACTGGCGGAGGTGGGCCACCTCAACGACAGTGTCGGCGGTGTGCTGTTCAAGGTCCGCAGCGACCCCAGAGTCACTCGGGTGGGCAGGCTTTTGCGCCGGTACAGCATCGACGAACTCCCCCAGTTCATCAACGTGCTGCGTGGGGACATGAGCGTGGTCGGACCCCGCCCGCCACTGCAGCGCGAAGTCGAGACCTACGACCACCGGGTACGTCGCCGACTGCTGGTGCGTCCCGGCATTACCGGACTGTGGCAGGTCAGCGGCCGATCCGACCTGTCCTGGGAGGACTCGGCGAGGCTGGACCTGTCTTACGTCGAAAACTGGTCGATGCTAAGCGATTTGGCCATTGCGGCGAGGACCGTCACGGTAGTTTGCGGCGGATCGGGAGCGTACTGAGCGTGGATGAATCGATGCGCCGGGTCAGCGCAAGTGCATCACATCGGGAGGGCGCATGAATCTTCTCTTGATGCGCCGGATCGAGCAGATCAAGCAGCGATGGTGGGTTGTTGTGGCGATCTCGGCGCTCACCGTAACCCTAGCGGGTGTGTCCTTGCTAAGTTCGCATCCGACGTATGTCGGGAAGTCGGAACTTATCGTATCCTCGCCAGGACGAGCGCCCGACCAAGACGCTGCGCTGGTCCAGGGCTACCGCGAGCTATTCAACAACCCAGAAGTGATCGCCCGGTTGCGGGCCGCCAACCACATTCCCGATGGGATCACCTTCGAGGCGAAACCAGTTGCCGCAAGCCCGATCCTGACCATCGAAGCCACCGCAGACGACGCGAAAGCCGCAGAGACTGCGGCGCAGGACATGGCCGTTGCCTTCCGTCAGGACATCAACGCGATCCACGAAGCGGAGAAGAGACAAACACTCGCGGACCTGACATCGCAATTGGACCGCGCTCAGCCTTCGTCCAACAATCCGATCAATCCGATGCAAGTCGGCCCTCTGCAAGAGCAAATTTTCAACACGCGACACGACTTTACCAACGAGCTCCAAGACCTCCAACTGCGGGCCGGCGTCACCACGAACGCGAAACACGGTGTGCGCAGCCTGGTCCTCCCGGCTGTGGGTGGATTGTTGCTCGGCCTCCTTGCCGCGCTGGGTCTCAGCGTGTTGTCGACGCGGTTGTGGAGTTCGGCTGACATACGGGAGAAGACCGACGTCGAACCGCTTGTCGAGGTGCCCGAATCTGGATCGGTCGCGCGGAATCGGTTGCGCGAACACCGATTGCGGACACTCGCCAACATTGTGAGTTCGGGAGATCTCAGTATGCCGAAGGTCCTCGCGCTCACCGATATCCGTGGAGCCCGTGGAGCGCAGGATCTCGCATGGACGCTGGCCGAGTTCTGGGCGAACCAAGGGCATCGGACCGTTCTGGTCTACGCCAGCGACGCGTCGTGCCAAGAAGGAAGCTGGGGATTTATCGATGCTCTCGGCGACCTCAGCTGGATCGACCGGTTCGATGAGGTGCTGCACGACGGTGCGGTTGCATCGATGAAGGTCCTGCGCGGCGGTAGCGTCGTTGCCGATCGGTCCTCGCGTGTTACCCGTGAGCGAATCTGCGCGCTCCTCGACAAGCTTCGGCCGGTCGCAGATACGATCGTGGTGGCGGCGCCGTCGATCGCCGATTCCACCGAGGCGCAATTGCTGTGCGCCGCCGCCGAGCGTACGGTCCTGGTCGCCGCCAGAGGGAAGTCCCGGGCCGGCGACGTCACTGCCGCCGCCGAGGCCCTCGCGAAGGCACACGCGGTTCTGCTGGGTGCCGTGCTGATCGAAGGGTCGGACGACGGGCAAGCGGGCTGGCGACGCGCCCGCCGCAATGCGGCTGTCGGAAGCCTACCCGAGCCCATTAACACACCCGTGGACCTGCAGAGTTCATTATTCGAAGAAAGTGTCCCAGCAGACCTGAATCGGGACCGATGATGGTATCGCCCGGGAGAACACGCCCGCGGACCCGTGGCGCCCAATTCGGCGGATGGTTGTCGGCAACGGCCCAGCCCGGGTCGACACCGTTCTTTGTATTCACCAGAAAAACCGACCCAAAGACCGGTGGCAGCGAATTGGGCGCATGGTTGGCGGCGGCGGCGGCCCTCGCCGCGATTGTGGTAGTTGTCGCGGCGGTGCGTTTGCCGGGTGCAAAGTTCGGCCAGTTGCTTGTACTCGGCGCAGTCGCTCTCGTACTGGGGGTGATGGTCCTAGGAAGCCTGCCCTTCGCAACCATCATTCTGATCATCGCGATCGGCCTACGGCCCGCGACGCCGCACGTGCTACCCATCGACACGTTCTGGATCGTGTTCGCGGGGGTGGTCGGAGCATTGGTGCTGTGGATGGCTCGAAACCCCGATAGGCCGCGTGGCATGGACGCGATCGAGTGGGCGATAGCGCTGTACATGACCTGGAACGTCTACTCGATGATCAGTCCGCACGAATACATGGCAACAGGGGAGGCTACCGGACGGATCGAGACCAGCACGCCAGTGGTGGTCTGGCGGTTGATTGTCGTTGAGATGCTGCTCCCATTAGTGCTGTACAGGGTGGGGCGCTCCGCGTTCGACCGCGCAGCGGTAGTGCGGGCATTGCTGTGGGCGATCCTGATCTTGGCGGCCTACTCGGCGGTGATGAGCATTATGCAATTCTCAGGCCCAACCGAATTGGTCTGGCCCCGCTACATGCTCGATCCAAAGAACTGGCCCGGCCGGGCCGCGGGCGTCTTCAGGCAACCGGTCGTCAATGGATGGCTACTCGCCCTCGGCTTGGCGATCGCGATGCTGCTCCTCTCCCGGCGCAGCGAGCCAACCTGGCTAAGGTGGTTCGCATTCGTGGTCGCCATCGCCTGCGGCTACGGCATCTTCTTGACCCATACCCGCGACGCTTGGATCAGCGGCGTGGTCGTGCTCATCATCGGTGCACTCATCGCGAGGGGATACCGCAAGGGGTTCATCGTAGCGATCTGCCTGGTGGCTTCGGTGGTCGCGGTCAACTGGTCCGTGTTCATCAGCTCCGACCGGAAGGCCGGTGGCGTGGGCTCGATGCAAGAAGTGCACGATCGGCTCAACGCCGATCAGACGGCGTTCTGGGCGTTCGACCGGAAACCCTTCGCCGGCTGGGGCATCGGCCGGTTCCAACAAGTGAACACCTACCACCACCAGCAGTGGGCACCGGACGTACCGTGGATCCGCGGATACGGCATCGTAGCGCATTCGCACGAACTGGGAATCCTGGCCGACGTGGGCGTGATCGGTCTCGCCCTCTGGATCTGCGTGCCGGCGCTGACCTTCCGACGGCTGTGGACTGCTTACCGGACTCTGCCGGACCACGATCTATGTGGCAAGCCGCTGGCGGTCACTGCGATCATGGCGCTCGCCACCCTCATCTGCGCCGGGTTGACCGTTGACCTCCGAATGTTCGATTTTCCAAATCTCCCTATCTTTTTGCTCGCCGGAATCACGATCGGCTGGTCCGGTCGCTGCCAGCGGTCGCAGACGGCCGCGGGCGGCCAGATCGCCGAGCCTGTAACGGTGCGACATGGGTGAGCCGCGGGCGCTCTGGGTGTCAACCTGCACGAATACTCGGGGCGGCGTCGCAACGTACGTACGGACCATTCGGCAGACGCAGCTTTGGACCGACTGGAACATCCGCCACGTCGCGACCCATCGAGACGGCTCCGCATGGGCAAAGATCGGGGCGTTCGCTCGCGGTTCTGTGCTGTTCGTCTTCGAGCTGATCCGGTTCCGCCCCAGCCTGGTTCACCTGCACGCCAGCGCCAACGCGAGTTTCGTGCGGAAGGGGATGCTTTTCTGGATCAGCCAGCTCGCCGGTGTGCCCGTCGTTCTGCACATCCACGATTCGGGGTTCCCGGAGTACTACGACAATTCGCCGCGGGCGATCCAGGCGATAATCCGCGCCACTTTCTGCCGGGCGAGCGCCGTCGTGGCGCTCAGCGACGCATGGGCCACCCGGCTGCGGGTGATTGCGCCAACCGCGCGGATCACGGTGATCCCCAATGCGGTTCGACCGGGCCGCCGGGTCACCCAGCCCGCGCGGGGTGAGCCCGTGCACATGGTGTTCCTCGGCCGTATCGGCGACCACAAGGGCGCATTTCGGCTGCTCGAAGCGTGGGCCCAGCTGGCCCTCGATCCGGACTCCGGTGCGGGTTGTCGGAAGGTCGCCACCTTGACGATGGCCGGTGACGGCGAGGTGGAGCGGGCGCGGCGCCGTATCCGGGAACTTCGCCTCGAAGACACCGTCGAACTGCGCGAGTGGCTGTCGCAGAGCGATGTCGACGAACTGCTCGATCGCGCCCATGCACTTGTGTTGCCGTCACGCAACGAGGGCCAGCCGATGGCGGTCCTGGAGGCGATGGCGCGAGGTTTGTGCATCATTGCCAGCGATGTCGGCGGGCTGCCGGAGATGGTCGGCGGCGGGTACGGTGTTATCGTCCCGCCCGACGACATTGACGCGATCGCTGACGCGTCGCGCCTCGTCATTGACGACCGTGATCTGCGCGCCCGATACGGCGCCGCCGCCTACGCACGAGTCGAGGCGCACTTCGATGCCCGCGCCGTCTCGCGCCGAATCGACGCACTCTATCGCGAGGTGTCCAGATGAGGTTGTGTCCGATTCGGGTGCTGTTTGTCGTTCCAAACTTGTTCTTCGGTGGCGCCGAGGGGAATTTGACGACGCTGCTGCCGCGAATGGATCCCGCACGATTCACCCCATCGGTCATCTGCATCGGCGAGGAGGGATATGCCGGCGACCCGGGACTCTTTCCATTGCTGCCCGCCGCCGGGATCGAGGCGGCGGCACTGCGCCTGCACAAGCGGCAAGCAGTGCGCGCGCTGATCCAACTGGTCATGATGATGCGGCGGACGCGGCCCGACGTCGTAGTGGTGCAGGGCTACAACGCCGAAACCCTAGGCCGGATCGCCGCCCGCATTGCCGGCGTCAAGCACACGATCAATTGGGTACACAACGCCAGCGGTCTCGTGCAGCGCGGAACGGTGCGCCGCACAGTCGACCGCGCGTTGACCCGTTGGACGAGCGCTTATTTCGGTGTCGCCGAGGCACAGCGGCCGTATCTTGTGGACGAACTCGGCCACCCTGATGACAAGATCCGCATCATCTACAACGGCGTCGATCTGGCCAAGTTTCGTGCTAGCACCGACCGGGGCATCCGCGCCGAATTCGGGTTCGCCGGGGACGACCCGGTGGTCGGCATCGTTGCCAGGCTCCGACCGGAGAAGGATCACGTCAACTTGCTGCGGGCCGCGCGCACCGTGGTCGATGAGTTGCCCCGCGCGAGGTTCCTCCTTATCGGCGACGGCGCGACTCGGCCCCAACTGGAGGCGCTGTGCACCGAACTACAGATCACACCGAACGTCCACTTCGCCGGCTCGCGTGACGACGTCCCCCGGCTACTGCCGGCGATCGACGTGTTTGTGTTGAATTCGGTGTCAGAGTGCTTTCCGATCTCGGTGCTCGAGGCCATGGCCTGCGCCCGGCCTGCCGTCTGCACGGCCGTCGGCGGGATCCCTGAGATGATCAACAACGGTGAGACCGGTTACCTTGTGCCACCGAAGGATCCGCAGCAGCTCGCGGATCGGCTCGTGAGGTTGTTGCGGGACCCGCAAACCGCGTGTCGGATGGGCCGCGCGGCCCGCGATCGCGTCGAGGCCGAGTTCACCCTGGATCGCTCCATCGCCGCGACGCAACAAGCGATCGAGGACGTGGTCAGCGGTCAGGCCGTACTGAGCGGACGGGTCTGACGGATGCGGCGCCATATCCTGATCCTGGTCGAGAACCTGTCGGTGCCGTTCGACCGCCGGGTCTGGCAGGAGAGCCTGGCTCTGGTCGGCGCGGGTTACCAGGTCACCGTTATCTGCCCGACCGGCACCAAACAGGACCGCGAGCGCGAAGCCGTGATCGAGGGCGTGCGCATACTGCGCTATCCGTTGCGTGCGGCGACCGGGGGGCCGCTCGGCTATCTGCGGGAGTACACACTCGTGCTGTGGCACACGCTGCGCCTGGCGATCAAGGTCCGCCGCGCGGGCCGTATCGACATCGTGCATGCGTGCAACCCTCCGGATCTGCTGTTCCTGATCGCGTTGGCGCTTCGCCCGTTTGGCACCCGCTTCGTCTTCGATCACCACGATCTGGTGCCGGAACTGTTCGTCTCGCGCTTCCCCGGTGGTGGGCAGGTCCTCTATCGACTGACCAAGTTCGTCGAACGACTCACCTTCGCCGCCGCCGACGCGGTGATCTCGACTAACGAGAGCTATCGGCGGGTAGCGATCGAGCGCGGCAAGATGGCCGCCGACAGGGTCACCGTTGTTCGCAGCGCACCAGATCTGCGCCGCTTCGTCCGGCGGGAGCCAGATGAGAGCCTGCGTCGCGGCAAACCCTATCTCCTTGCCTACCTGGGCGTGATGGGGCCGCAAGACGGTGTCGACTACGCGCTGCGGGCACTGCAGTTATTGCGAGACGACATCGGGCGAGACGACATCCATTGCATCTTCATGGGCACCGGCGACGCGTTCGACGAGATGGTCGCGCTCAGTGAGCAACTCGGCCTCACTGACATTGTCGATTTCCCCGGTCGAGTGCCCGACGAGTTCGTCCAGCGCTGCCTTTCGACCGCGGACGTATGCCTGTCACCTGACCCGCTCAACCCGCTCAACGACGTCTCGACGATGAACAAAGTGGTCGAATACATGGCGATGAGCCGACCGCTCGTGTCGTTCGACCTAGTCGAAGCCCGCGTGTCAGCCGGCGACGCAGCGGTGTATGTCCCGGGCAACGACGAACTTGCCTTCGCGACGGCGATCGACGCCCTGCTGCGAGACCCCGAGCGTCGTGGCCGGATGGGTGAGTCGGGACGCTACCGGGTCGAACAGGAACTGTCCTGGGAGGTCTCGCGTCGCGCGCTCGTTCAGTTCTATGACCGGTGCTTCGCGCGCGAACAGTCAAGAAACAAGGCGGCGTCGAAGCTTGCATGGTATGCCGGTCGCGCGGCGGCGATGTCGCCCCGCGAGATGGGTTGGCGCGCCAAACGTTTCGTCGCCGGCCTGGCCGGCCGGAACGGACTCCGCGAGCAAACCGACGCCAGGATGCTGGCGAGTTCAACTCCGGACTGGGATGCGCTGGCGCAGGCGTTCCGCGATGGCACGGGGCGGTCGGTCCTGCTCGACCAGGACCGAGCGGACCGGATTTCCGTCGAGCACCCGACGGAGATGACGGCGCTGCTCGTCGAGGCCGAAAAACTCCTCGCCGGCGAGCGCGCCTACTTCGGCTGCCCGAGCGTCAACGTCGGTTCACCCGTCGACTGGAACTACGACCCAGTCACCGACTATCGCTGGCCGGCCGTTGCCGGGAGCAGGATCAACCACCGGATGGCATCCGGCGACCCGAAGTGGATTTGGGAGCTGAACCGCTTACAGCATCTGCCCGTGCTAGCGCAGGCATGGCTGTTCACCGGGGATCAGCGATTCGCCGAAGCCGCGTTCGATGACCTCGATTCCTGGCTCGATCAGAATCCGATCGGCACTGGAATCGCGTGGCGGGGCGCGTTTGAAGTGGGGATCCGGGCGATCTCGGTGGCCGTTGCATTGCAGGGATTGCGGCACTCACCCGCAATGACCACGCAGCGGTATCGCGCGGTAGTCCGCATGCTCGACGCAAGTGCCCGCTACTGCTGGTATGGCCGCTCTCGATTCAGTTCGGCGAACAATCATCTGATCGGTGAACTCGCCGGGCTGATCACCGTGCATTCGTTGCTGCCCGAGCTCGCGGTGCCGGCCTCGTTGCGCGCGCACGCGATCGACAGCCTTGCAGCGGAGGCGACCCGACAGATCCTGCCCGACGGCGCAAGTGCCGAGCAGTCGATCGCCTACCAGATGTTCGCCGCGGAGCTGTTGTCGTTGGCGGTCGTGCTGTCGCGGCTACGCGGAGACCACGTGCCGCCGCAATTGATCGCCGCGCTTGACCGAAGCGCCGAGTACCTGGCCGGTCTCGTGGGTTCCGATGACCCGGCGCCTCGATACGGGGACGACGACGATAGCTTCGCGCTCAGGCTCGGTACCGAGCCGAAACGTACAGTCCGCCAACATCTCGGCATCGTCGCAGCGATCACGGGAAGCGACACCGCGGCCAGGTACGGTGAGACTACCTTCACGGCCGCGTGGATCGCCGCCGCACTTGGAACGCACATTGGTGAGATCGGCACGGGTGTTGGCCGCTGCGAGGCGACCGCAGGGGTCTACGCGCCGCACGGCGGTCTTGTGGTGCTGCGCAACGGGCGAGACCGGTTGACTATGGATGTCGGTCCGCTTGGCTACCTGTCGATTGCGGCGCACGGACACGCTGACGCGCTCGCTGTGACGCTCAGCGCGCAGGGGCGCGAGCTGATCGTCGACCCGGGCACCGCCAGTTTCTACGGCAAACCGGAATGGCGGGCGGTGCATCGGGGCACTCGCGCGCATCCTACGGTCTGCGTCGACGGCGTCGACCAGTCGGCGATCGGCGGGACGTTCTACTGGCGGCAGCACGCAGTGACCACTGTTCGTTCGGTCGATCTCGACGGTGGCGTCGTCGACGCGGAACACGACGGCTACACCCGTCTGGAAGACCCGGTGGTGCACCGGCGCTGGCTGATCGCTCCACCCGGGGACACAACCGTCGCGGTCGTCGACCTGCTCGATGGCCAGTCGGTGCACGACGTCGCGGTGTCGTGGCCGCTGCATCCGGAGCTAGAGGTGACGCCTGATAGCAACGGCCACTTGGGCATTCGCGATGGTCTCCCAGTCCTGCAGCTGTGCTACGCCGCAACCTCGCCCGTCGAGGCCGAGCAGGTGCGAGCGGACGCCAGTTCTCAGCTGGGCTGGTGGTCGGATCGGTTGGAAGCCAGGACGCCGGCGTGGCTGGTCGGGGTGCGGTGCCGGACCACACTCCCGCTGGCAATTCTGTCGGTGTTGCGCACCGTTGATGCCGGGGTGATCGCCGAACCGAAGCTCGTCCGGGACGGCGCGATGCTGGTCGCCAGCTGGTCCGATCAGGGGGTTCGGCGGGGATTTGCAATCGACAGCAGTGGCGACGGCACCGTTGTCACCGTTGCCGCTGCTCCGGCGGTGAGCCTGATGGGAGCATCATGAGCGATTCGCAGATCAAGAAGGTCGGCGTTTACGGACTCGGATATGTCGGTTGCGTCTCCGCGGCCTGCCTCGCCTCGCGTGGATGCCGGGTCGTTGGCGTAGACGTGAATCCGGACAAGGTAGAGTCCGTGCGGCAGGGCAGGTCCCCGGTCGTCGAGGAAAAGGTTGGCGAGCTCACCGCTGAAGTCGTCACCGCCAGAATGCTCACAGTCACCACCGATGCTTACGCGACCGTCCTGGGCACGGACATCTCGCTGATCTGCGTCGGCACACCATCGACCGCAGGCGGCGGGTTATCGACGAGATTCCTCGAACAGGTGACCACGGAAATCGGTGCGGCCCTGGCCGACAAAGACCAATGGCACACTGTCGTCTATCGCAGCACCATGCTCCCAGGGACGTGCGATACGCTGCTGATCCCGCTGCTGGAGAAGGCGTCGGGCAAGCGCGCGGGGCGCGACTTTGGGGTTTGCGTGAACCCCGAGTTCCTGCGCGAGGGATCGAGCGTCCGGGATTTTCTCAATCCGCCGAAAACCGTTGTCGGTGAGACAGACCCACGCAGCGGCGAAGCGGTGATCGGGCTGTACGAGGGCCTTCCAGGCCCACGCTTCCGAGTCCCGGTGAGGGTCGCGGAGATGACCAAGTACGTCGACAACAGCTTTCATGCGCTCAAAGTCTGCTTCGCCAATGAGATAGGTGCGATCTGCTCGTCGTTGGTTCTGGACTCGCACGCCGTCATGGACATCTTCCTTGCCGACACCAAGTTGAACATCAGCCCTGCCTATCTTCGGCCGGGATTCGCTTTCGGCGGCTCATGCCTCCCCAAGGACGTCCGCGCTCTCACCCATACCGCGCGCCGCAACGACCTCGATGTCCCCTTGCTGGCGAATGTGCTCACCTCCAATGAGGTCCATCTGCGTCGCGCGATCGACCTCGTGATCGCCGACGGCCGGCGCAAGGTGGGCGTCTTTGGCTTGTCGTTCAAGGCAGGCACAGATGACCTGCGTGAGAGTCCAATGGTCGAACTCGTCGAACGCCTTATCGGGAAGGGATTCGACGTCAAGGTCCACGATGCGAACGTGACGTTGTCACGATTGATCGGCGCGAACCGGGCCTATATTGGTGAGCTGCTGCCTCATATCGGCGAAGTACTGATCGATGATATCGATGCCGTGCTAGAGCATGGTGAAGTGCTGATAGCCGGGTCGAGGGAGCCCGAGGTCGTCAATGCGATCGAACGGGCCGGACCGCACAAGCTCGTCATCGATCTGGTGCGGTTGCCGGGCGCCGGCCAACTCCGCGGCAGCCAGAAATACCGCGGCATCGGCTGGTAGCGGATGTCGCGCGTGCAAGCCGGCGCCGGCGAGCCGGCCAAGGCCGGGCCCGAGGGGGCGGGCCCGCGGACTCCGCTTGAGACCGAACCGTGGACCGAGACCACCGCCGATCTGACGAATGTGCTCAAGCGAGGCGCGGGGATGGCCACGATCGGCTTGGTCATCGTCCAGATCGTCACCGTTGCCCAGACACTCGTGCTGGGCCGACTGCTCGGACCGCACGAGGTCGGCATCTTCGCCGCCGGATCGGTGATGATGGGGGCTATTGCGGTGTTCGCCCAGAACACCCTCAGCCATGCGCTCATCCAGCGCGAGCAAGACATCGAGGATGCCGCCAACACGGTGCTGATCGTGACCCTTGTGACGGGCCTGCTGCTCGCGCTCGCGGTCCTGGTGGCCTCGCCGCTGATCGGCGCGCTGTTCCACGATTCGCGGGTGGGTCTGATTGCGGCGGCGAACTCGGGGATAATGCTGCTGCATTCGTGTCCCAGCGTCCCCGACGCGTTGATGCAGCGCACATTCCAGTTCAAACGGCGGCGGGTCATCATCGACCCTGCGGTCTCGCTGACGTTCGCCTCGGTCTCGATCGTGTTCGCTGTATTCGGGTACGGCGCGTGGGCGATGGTCATCGGCACGTACGCGTCGGCCACCACATGGGCGCTGCTGAGCTGGTGGATGGCGAAATGGCGCCCGTTTCGGGGGCGTTTTTCGTTCCGCATCTGGCGAGAGCTGGCGGGGTTCTCGTTGCCGCTGCTCCTCGATGGGATCGCAGAACGTTCGCGTGACATGGTCCAGCAGGTGCTCGTCGGCCGTGCATTCGGAACCGCTGGCTTGGGCCAATTCCGGTACGGCTCCCGGATTGCGTTACTGCCCTCGCAAGCGGTCGTAGGAATCTGTGCGTACGTGCTGTTCCCCGCCTTCTCGCGGATCTCCGGCGACGGCACCCGGTTCCGTCAAGCCTTCCTGCGGGCGCTCGGCTGGATCTGGTTGGCCGCCCTTCCGGTCGGAGCCCTGTTGCTCGCGGTGGGTCAGCCAGTGGTGGTGCTGCTGCTCGGCGAGAAATGGCGCGCCGCCGGCGCCGCCGCCTCCGCGGTGGCGGGAATCGGGCTGGGTGCGGCGCTCTCTTCAGTAGCCGCGGAGGCAGTCAAGGGTGCCGGCCGGTCAAGACTGCTGAACTGGCTGACAGCGATCAACGTGGGACTCGGCCTGCCACTTATCGTGCTGCTGCTACCTTTCGGTCTCGTCGGGGTCGCCGTCGCAATCTCCGTCACCTACATGGTCGCCGGCTTCGTCACCCTCGTGCAGGCCCGCTCGGTGGTCGGCGCCTCGGTCCGCGACACGATCGCTTGCGTGATGCCGTCGACGCTCTCGGCGTTAATCGCGTTAGGCGTTGTGATGCCGCTGGAACGTTTCGTCGTCAGGTCCGACCAATACCCGGCGCTGCTGGGCCTCGCGTCGATCATCGCCGAATGCGTGCTGTTCTCGGTCGTCTACATCGGCGCGCTGAGGCTGATCTCCCCGACCTGGTATGGGTCTGTCCGTGACGTCGTCGTGCGAGTGCTGGCGAAGCTTGCCGACCGTGCTCGCCGCTTTGGTGTGAGTTGGTCGATCCCGATGGCGCTTCTCGATCACGCGAATGCACGCACCAACACAGAACATGGAAGTGAGGAATCGGCGTGGGCCTCAAGGTCTTGATCATCGGACCGTATCCGCTGGAGCCGGGGATGGTCCATGGCGGCATCGAGTCGGTGAGCAGTGTGCTCGTCTCGGCGCTGGCGGCGCAGGACGACATCGACAATGTGGCGGTGCTGCGTTTCCATCACGGTGACGCGTCGACCGACTACCGGCGCGCCGGCCCGAAGGTCGAGGTCTATTACGTGCGTGGACAGGACCGGTTGCGCACGATCACCGGGTCGTTCCTGGACGTCCGCAAGGCGCGCAAGCTGGTCGCAGAGTTGAAGCCCGATATCGCGCATAGCCAGGGGATCGACTGTGGCGACATCGCCTTGAAATGCAGCCCGAACTCCGTAGTTACCGTGCACGGTCTGCCACACGCCGAGATGAGGCTGTCTGCTCGAATGAAGTTCCGTGACAAGCTACGAGTCAAGCTGGTCGATGCCGTGGTCCGGCGGGTGCTGCGCCGTGCCAAAGTGGTCATCTCGATTTCGAAGTACGACACGCAGGAACTCGGCCGAATGATCCAAGGCACCCGGGTGAGCATCGCCAATCCAACCGGGTTGGAGTTCTTCGCCCTCGCGCCGTCGCGCCCGTCGGAACCACGGCTGCTGTTTGCTGGAGTGCTGACACCACGCAAGAACGTGGAGGGCCTGCTGAATGCGTTCGCGCAAGTACGCCAGGCCGTGCCCGAGGCTCGGCTGATAATGGTCGGTCCAGTCGGTCCGCAACCAATCGATGCCGACTGCGCACAGACCGTTCAAGACCGGGTGACGAGTCTCGCGTTGGGCGACAGCGTCGATATCGTTGGTTTCGTCGACAACGACCGGCTGCGGCATGAGATCGCCACCGCTCGTGCGGTCGTGCTGTTTTCCCGGGAGGAAACGGCGCCGACGATCATCGCTCAGGCCATGGCCGCGGGAAAGCCGGTCGTTGCTTCGCGGGTCGGTGGCGTGCCGGAGATGGTGAACGACGGCGAGAGCGGGTTCGTGGTGGAGTCCGAGGATGAGACCGCGTTGGCCGAGCGGATGCTGACGTTGCTCAACGACCAGGATCTGTGCCTGCGGATGGGCGCGCGCGGGCATGAACTCGCGCTGCGCCGGTTCAATCCCGACGCGGTCGCCCGGCAGACGGTGGAGGCGTACCGAATAGCACTGAATTCCCAACAACAGGATCACTCATTCGCGAGGTAGGAGACACGATCATGGCCAAGCCAGCCGATTCGTTCGATTGGACCGACAAATCCGTACTGGTCACTGGAGGCGCCGGCTTCATCGGCTCGCACCTGGCGGAACTGCTCACCGAGGCCTCGGCTCAGGTGACCGTATTTGACACCCTGGTGTCAGGCGAACGTGAAAATCTGGCTGGCGTCGTCGATGACGTCACGCTGTTGGAGTATGACGTCCGCGACGTGGACTGGGAAGCCTACTTTTCCCAGAACAGCACGGACGTGGTGTTCCATTTCGCGGCCAATGCATACGTTCCACCGTCGGTGGAATCACCGTCGTTTGACTACGAGACCAACTTCGCAGCCACGTTTCGACTGCTGGAAGCGTTGCGACGATCGCAATGGCCCGGACGCATGGTCTTTGCGTCGTCGGCGGCGGTGTACGGAAACGCGGTGCGGGTGCCGATCAGCGAGGACGATCCGACGGTTCCCATCTCTCCGTACGGCGTCGGAAAACTCGCCGCTGAGCGGTACCTGGCGGTATTCGCCAGGCTGTACGGGCTCCGCCTCGCCTCCGTTCGCTTCTTCTCGGCGTACGGGCCCCGCCAGCGCAAGCAGGTGGTGTTCGATTTGCTGACAAAGCTGAGCAAGGACCACTACCAGTTGTTCATCCACGGCGACGGGACGCAGGTCCGCGACTTCCTCTATGTCAAGGACGCGGCGCGATCGGCCATGATCGTCGCCGCGGACGGCGAGTTGAACGGCGAGGCCTATAACGTGGGCGCCGGGCGTGAGTACACGATCGAGACGCTGGCGAAATCGCTCTGCACACTGACGGGTCTCACTCCGGCTTTCCACTACAGTGGCGCGAACCGGCCGGGTGACCCAGAGAAGCTGGTGGTGGACATCACCCGGCTGGAATCCATTGGTTACACGCCGCGGTTCGAATTCGAGGAAGGTCTCGCCACCGTCGTCCAGTGGTTCGAGGACCTGACCGGAGAAACGTGGACGTGACACGATTCAGGATAGGTCTGTCGAAGTCGATCGCCGGCGCCGTGCCCGTGCGGCTGGTTCAGGAACGCGGAGAGCGGTTGTTACAAAGCGCCAGGGCGCGAAGGCTCGGCCTAGTAGGCCCCTTTGTCACACACTGCCTGGGGCACCTCGGGCCGCGAAAGTCCCGCTCCGTCAAGAGCTTGCAGGCCGCGCGGCGTACCTCGAAACACGCGTGTCCTTTCGAGAGTGGGCGGCGCGACTGATGCAATCGCGGCTCCCGATGGCGAACGAGACACACACGAATGAAACGAGGCACGCACGTATGCGCAGAAGTGAATCAACATATCACGTAATCGGCCTAGCCTAGCCGAGAACCTGGAGGTGAACCGGTGGGCGTAATCGATAGCCGGACAGTGGATCGGACGAACCAGACAGTGGATCGGACGAACCTTCATAGGATATGGAAAGCGATTCTCATTGGCATCGCGCTCGTCGTGGCCACGGCATGTTACCTCGCGCCGGCTCTCCTCGTCGCGATTGGCGTACTTCTACTGTTGCTCCTATGTGCACGCTTGATTTATCGGGATCGCGACCGCTACATTCCCAACTTATATGCGCGGGACATCAGAGTTTATGAGGACGCATATCGCACGTTTATCGGCCACACGCTCGAGGATATGCGGCGGTGCAGGATTCGAGGTCACACGCTATTGTGGGAAGCATCGCGCCTGCCGAAACCAGGCCGCCAGGATTCTGACGAACTACTGCTTGATCTAGGGGTCTGGATCGGCTGGTCGACAAGGCTGATATCTGATGCTTCCGGCCGCAAGGTGTACGGCTTCGATACCTTTGAGGGCCTTGTTGAAGACTGGCAACAAGACGACCAAATGCTCGTCAAACGTGGAACCTTTTCACTATCAGAACCGGTCGCACAACGTTTTATCCGAGAGACCGGCGTGAGCTTGCACGACGGGCTGCCTACCGCCCTCGGTCGCAACGTGCAGTTCATCAGAGGAAGCACCTATGACACGTTGGCGCCGTTCTTGGCCGACCGACCAGCCGCGCCCATCAGGCTTTTTCACATGGATTTGGATACATATGAGAGTTGCCTGCACGCGTTAGAAGCCTGCAAGGATCGCTTCGTCGAAGGATCCATCCTTGTCTTTGATGAGTACCTTGTCACTAACGGTGAAATGCTGGCGTTCTATGAGTTTCAGAACCGCTACGAGCTGGAATGGCGATACCGGGCTTGGGGCCTCGAGGCCATGGAGATGAATGTCGAGATGGTTGCTGCGCGTTGGAAGCGCGTGGTGCACTACATGCATTGGATTGCAGGGTATTGGTTGATGGGGGACGGTTGCTATGCATGGAAATTCTTTTTCTTTCGCAGGCGTTTTTGGCGATTTTGGTTGGGCGCGCCGGTATGCGATATCCTTTTCATGCTTGGTGCTGCTGGACAACGGAAGTCAGTTAGCCTCGAGATTACCGGTCTAGGTAAGCTTGACCGAACCCGCTAGCATGACCAATTTGACGGATGACTGGCACTAACTTGGTTTCACGCCGTGCGGTCTGCCATAGCCTGATCGGTATTCTGGGATCGTTCTGCTAGGTCCTAAAGCGGCTCTACGCAGCCAAACGTGGTAGGCGGCCTCGCAGTGGTGTCGGGATTTGATGGTGCCAGGTGATCCCGCAGTGCAACAGCAGGCGTAGCCGATAGTTGTCGAAGTTTCGGAATCCATGGCCGACGCGCAGGATTTTCTTGATCAGCAGGTTGACGGCTTCGGTTGGTCCGTTGCTGATCCGGCTGGTGGTGAAGTAGGCCAGGAATTCGTCGCGCCAGGTGGTGATGGTGCGCGCCAACCGGGTCAGTTCGGCTACCCCGGAGTCGATGCAGACGATGGTCCAGTCATACAGCCGGGCGGCGGCTTGGTCACGGTCGCGGCAGCGGTAAATGGCGCGCAGCTCCTGGGCGGCCACCCAGGCGGCGGCGACTTGGCCATGATCGTCGCCGGCTTCAATACCGGCCAGCAGCCGCACCCAGGCGTGCTCGGTGAGATTGTCGGCGCCGCGGCGCAGCACCCGGCGAATCCCATACAGTGGATCGCCGCGGCGCCCGCGATGCCCGTAGGTGTCGTGTTGCACCCGGCGGCGCACATCGTCGAGTGCGGCGAATCCCAGCCGCACCACATGGAAGGGATCAAGCACCCGCACCGCATTAGGCAGGCTGGCCGAGAGCGCCGCACCGTAGCCCCGGAACGGATCCAACGCCGCCACGGCGATCGCGGCCGTCCAGTCGCTGGACTGATCAGCAAGCCAGTCGGCCAACACTTTTCGGCTCCGGCCGGGCACGATGTCAATCAGTCGGCCGCGGTGTAGGTCAACGATTCCGGTGGCGAACATCGTGGGGCGGATCGCGCTGGCCCGGGTGAACGCGGTCTCATCGACCCCGATCGCGGTGGCCGGGGCACCGGGTCGAGCCCGCTCCAGTAGCCGCGCGCCGTGCTCGCGCACCGCGGCCATGACCGTGGCCCAGCTCACCCCGAACTCACGCGCCACCGCGGCCACCGAATGACCATCGCGGCCTACCCGCCGGCACGCCTGCTTGCGGGCCCGCTCGGTCCACGAGGAGCGCGGCGCGATCGCCGGATGGGTTTCGGTCCAGGTCTGCTGCTCACACTGTCGATGCACGCACCGCCAGATGCGTTTGACCCACACCAGCGTCACCGGTCGATCCCCGGCCGGCAAATCCCGCACCCACGTCGGGCGGCGATCATGCAAGCGGCCAACCGCTCCGCATACCGGGCACCACCCGGTCGCCGCGGTGGTCTCGATGGCGTACTCCAGCTCACCATCGCGTTCGGATACCGCCAGCACGGCCATGCCTTCCAGCCCAAGCATCACCGTGGCACTACTGTTGTTGTTCACCTGGGGCCTTTCCATTCGTGTCCTGTAACACCACGAATCATGAGGCCCCAGGCCAGTTTCCAGGCTCAGCCAATCAACCGTGTCGACCAGGCCCTACCACGCTTCATTACGAAGAGCC
>JAFAID010000169.1 GCA_019236925.1 Mycobacterium sp.
CTCTACTACGACGTGTAGGCGAGCTAACGCGCTGGCCTGGGGTTTCGGTTGGATTAGGGCCGTTTCGCCCGCAGAGCGCCCGCAGGATTCCCGCTAGACGACGCAACCCGCGCCGCGATCACACCACCGATTGCCGCGCGGGTTGTCTCGTCTTTGTCGGGCCACATGTGGCCGTACACGTCCAAGGTCGTCTTCGCGGAGCTGTGCCGCATACGCGCCTGGACGGTCTTCACGTCACAGCCGCTGCCGATCAACAGCGAGGCCAGGTGGTGTCGCAGGCAGTGAAAGTGAAGCTCGTCCACCTGGCGCACCTTGTCCACGGCGCGGTCCACAATCCACGGGCCAACAGGCTTGCCGCTGCCGTCGGTGACCAGCGTCGGCCCTGGAAACTGCTGCACCGACGCCGACAGCATCAGCGTCAGCTCACGCGGGATTGGCACAGGTGCGCTGCTGCCCTTGGTCTTCAGCGGTGCCGACCAGCCTTTGTCTTGGGACCATTGCACTTTCGGGAAAACGACGCCGCGTGTGAAGTCGACGTCTTCGGTTCGCAGCGCGACAGCCTCGGACACGCGCAGACCCGCGAAAGCCCCGAGCAGCACCGCAACCTGTAGGTGTTCGGGCATCGCATCATGGAGCGCCCAGACCTGTTCGGTTGTGGGGCAATACTGTTCGACGTCGCCGACTGGTGGCGCGGTCCTCCGCGAGCATGGGTTGCGGGCCAACACTCCATCGTGGACAGCGTCGTCTAGCACATGCGTCAGTCGCCGGTAGATGGCGTATACGGTCGACGGCTTGTATTCCTCGTTCAGTCTGCCGGTCCACGCGGTCACCATCGATGGCTTGATCTCGGCGAGCGTCATCGGCCCGAATGCTTCGCGAATCGTCTTCAGGTGCGTCCTGGCTTGGCGGGCTGAGGACTGACGGCGTGACTTGCTGTACGCCGCTAGCCACCTCTCTGCCCAGGCGTCGAACGTCATCACCGCATCCTTCGGGGCGACATACGAACCTTTGGCTATGTTGGCGGTCTGGGCTGTAATCCATGCCGTCGCTTCAGCTTTCACATGGAACGACCGCTCGACCTCACGGCCAGATGGATCGACATACCTTGCCCGCCATCGCTTTCCGTCGCCATGCTTTGCGCTCTCGACGAGAGTGCCCAGCTTGCCGTGCTTCGGGTTGGTGCACGGTGTGCCCGCGCCGCGTCGGTGCGCGCGACGCATCCGGGAGCCGATGGGGATGCGGATCGGATTCGCCAACGACGACTTCACCCGCAATTTGATCCGCTGGGTCGGCGAGGAGCTGCTCCTCAATGGTCGAGCGTCCCGCCGCCGTGCTCAAGCTCGTCAACTTCCCGTGACCGCCGCGGCGGGCACCGTTGGCGTGGCGGGATCTTGTTGCTAAGCCAGCTGGTCGTCGTGTCCGATCTCGAGCAGGTGTTGTCGAAGCTGGTTGGCTTGGGCTTCGCCGACTACGGATGCGTATCGGTCTTGAGCCTTCTGCCAGAGCGTGTGGGCGTGTGCGTAGCGTTCCCGGCCTTGATCTGTGAGTACTACGAGGGTGCTGCGTCGGTCGCGGCTGCTTTTTTCGAGCCGGATTAAACCCTCGCGCTCAAGGGGGCGGAGCGAATGCCCCAGTCCGGAGCGGTCCAGTACGAGGAGGTCGGCGAGCTGATTGAGCGTGGGCGGACCCTCGCCGCGATCGACAAGCTCGGCGAGGATGGCGAACTGCGTTGAGCGCAGGCCACTGGGTACGAGGGTTTCGTCGTACAGCGCGGTGACGCGTCGGGTCGCCTTTCGCAGCGTGGTGGCATGGCACTCACGCGTCACCGGGAGTCTGGCGTCGTTCATTGTTCCTCGCCTCCTTGGGACCGCGGATGGCTGCGATCCCACCGGTCAGGGCCTTGTTCTTGCGCTCACCATCTTACGGGCATATGCTCCTTTATTGGTACGGGCATATACCCCTAATTTGCTCGATTGCCGGGTCACGGGTCACCGATCCACTGACATGTCACATACGGACAGACCGTATGTAAGTAAGGAGAATGCCATGCAAGATCTAATCCAGCGCTACAACGACGCGTGGGCGAGCCGGGATCCCGACGCGATTGTGGCTCTACACACCGAAGACACCACCTTCCGCTACCACACCGGGTTGGAAGCCGCCACCGGCAAGGCGGCTGTCCGGCAGGCGTTCACGGACCTGTTCGCCCGCTTGCCTGACCTCGGCCTCGAGCCCGTTTCGCTTCGAACCGGAAGCGATTTCTGGGTAGCGGAGTGGCGGATGACCGGAACCGCCGCGGCGAGCGGCGCGAAGGTTCAGGTCGACCTGGTCGACGTGATCACCGTCAAGGGCGGGCTCGTCGCAACCAAGGACAGCTATGTCGACGCGGCGTCGTTGCGGGCGCAACTGGACGGCGAAACCCGGCCTCGGAATGGCATTAGGAACGTCGACATGATGCACCTTGAGGTCAACATCATCCCCGTATCCGACGTCGAGCGATCCAAGCAGTTCTACGAACGGTTGGGGTGGCGGCTCGACCTCGACGTCGCCCCGGCAGACAGCGTCCGCATCGTCCAGTTCACGCCCCCGGGCTCGGCCTGCTCGGTCACGTTCGGCAAAGGCATCACGCCGGCCGCGGCCGGCTCGGCGGTGGCAGAGCTGACCGTCTCCGACATCACAGCGGCCCACGACAACCTCGTCAGCCGTGGCATCGACGCGAGTGAGATGTGGCACGCGCGCGCGCCGTTCCCGCCGCAGGCGCGGCTCAGCGGACCCGACCCCGAGCGCACCACCTACGAGTCGTTCTTCTCCTTCAACGATCCCGACAGCAATACGTGGCTGGTCCAGGAGGTCACGACGCGGCTCCCCGGCCGAGTCTGACACGGCATAACAGACACCCGACACCAACGAAAGGTCGCAACAATGAACGTAATACGCGCCGCCGCTGTGCAACTCAGCCCAGTCCTCTACAGCCGGGAAGGAACGGTCGAACGGGTAGTCGACAAGATCGAACAGCTAGCCCGCCAGGACGTGCAGTTCGCGACCTTTCCGGAGACGGTGATCCCGTATTACCCGTACTTCTCTTACGTCCAGAGTCCGTTCGAGATTCAGCGGGAACACCTCAAGCTGGTGGATCAGGCCGTGACCATACCGTCGCCGGCTGTCGACGCCATCAGTGCGGCGGCACGAGCCGCCAACATGGTGGTGTCCGTCGGGGTCAACGAACGCGACGGTGGTTCGCTGTACAACACACAGTTGTTGTTCGACGCCGACGGAACGTTGATTCAACGCCGGCGCAAGACCACCCCGACCTACCACGAGCGGATGGTCTGGGGACAGGGCGACGGCAGTGGATTGCGCGCGGTCGACAGCGCGGTCGGGCGGATCGGGCAGTTGGCGTGTTGGGAGCATTACAACCCGCTGGCGCGGTACGCGATGATCGCCGACGGCGAGCAGATCCACTCGGGCATGTTTCCCGGAGCGTTCGGCGGCGACTTGTTCGCCCAACAGACCGAGATCAGCGTGCGCAATCACGCTCTCGAATCGGGCGCCTTCGTCGTGAACGCCACGGCCTGGCTCGACGCCGATCAGCAGGCCCAGATCATGGCCGACACGGGTTGCCCTATTGGCCCGATCTCCGGTGGCTTTTTCACGGCGATCATCACCCCTCAGGGCGAGTATTTGGGCGAGCCGCTGCGCTCCGGCGAGGGCGAGGTGATAGCCGACCTCGACTTCTCGTTGATCAACACCCGAAAGATCGTCATGGATGCCAGCGGTCACTACAGCCGGCCCGAACTGCTCAGCCTGATGGTGGACCGCACCCCGAGCGCACACCTGCACGACCGCTTCGAGCACCTTGCCGACGCCGTAGGGGATTCACACAAAGCATCCGGGCCGCTGCCGGATTTCGAGGCAGGCGCGGCATGACATATATGGGCAAACCCTACTACCGGGTGTGGCTATCCCCTCGCTCTGCTCTGGCTCAAGTCATTGCGCAACGAAACTGTCGCCACTGTCCAGGGGTGTGGGGCAAACGCGGTATCGCAAACGCATCTGCGGATCTCGCTAGAGCCTCTTGTCGATGCGGCTGATGGTGGTGCTGGTTACCAAGAACGGACCGGCCCAGAATGCTGGTCAACTTCGGTGATCGGCAGACTTCGACATCGTAGGGAGATACCTGATGAACGAACTGCTCGGAAGAATTCTTGATGCCCACGGTGGCATGGATCGCTGGGATAGGTACGAAAAAGTTCACGCAACGATTGTGACTGGCGGCGGCTTGTTTCCGCTTAAGGGAGTACCACAGGACCCAAGCCCGCGCCGCGTGACCGCTTGGTTGCACGAGGAACGCTCGTCTGTCTCGCCTTACGGGGCTCCCGATCAGCGCACGATGTTCACGCCAAATCGGATTGCCATCGAGAAGCTCGACGGCGCAGTAGTTGCGGAGCGCCGCGCGCCTAAGGACTCGTTTGCGGGCCACCAAATGAACACGCCCTGGGACGAGCTCCATCGCGCCTATTTCAATGGCGAAGCCCTATGGACCTATCTCACCACCCCATTTCTTCTCGCGATGAATGGTGTGCAAGTCGAGGAAACAGAGGGCTGGCAGGAAGGCAACGAAACGTGGCGCGTATTGCGCGCATACTTTCCTGGTTCGATCGAGACGCACAACCGCATTCAGGATTTTTTCTTCGGCGAGGATTTGAGGCTGCGCCGGCATGACTATAGCGTGAATATCGCAGGCGGTTTTAAAGCGGCGCAGTTGACTTCGGATTATGTGGTGGCGAACGGCATAAGTCTGCCAACCAAGCGGCGCGCCTACACGCGGGGACCCGATCGCCGGACCGGGCCGATCATGGAAATGTTGATGGCCGCAATCGATTTCAGCGAGGTGCGGTTCGAATAAAGTGAGTAGAGATCGCTACGCGCTGATGTGCTGTGTGCCACGAACCGCGGACCGTGCGCGAATTTGGCCTGGGGGTCGTGGCAGCGACAGAGGCTCATCCAGGCGAGTCCCACGAGGACCGCGATCCGACGCCAGCCGCATCGTCCGCCGTCATGTCCAGAGAGCACGTGCCGATCACGAGCACCTGGCGAGCTTGAGACGAGTTAGGAGAGTCTCGAAAGTCGGTCGCAGTCACGTACTCGATCACACATGACAATTAGCAATGGGGTTACCGCGCAACCAGTCTCTCATTCGATCCGGCATGAAGGCGAGTGGGGCACAACAGCTTGCGGCTATACGGCCTCTCTTCAGCCACTCCCCGCGGACGGCGGTGAGAGAGCAGGCAAGCCAGTAAGAAGTCAGCCAAAGGCGACAGAAATCAAGCGAGCCACACCAAATCACCGCCTCGAACAGCATGGCTGCAGACCACGCTCTCCTGGCCGACATTCAATAAGTTGATATCAAGGGACCCAGCGCGGCTAGTCGGTGACTTTTGTCATGGTTGTGCCGCAACAGGTTTCGCTGTGCTGGCAGTTTGGCGAGCACGGGCAGGCGGTTTTCGTACACGAGCGTGCTCCCGCAGTGGGTGCATTGGTACCGGTTTCCGGCGTCTCG
>JAFAID010000369.1 GCA_019236925.1 Mycobacterium sp.
AGGTCGGACTCGTCGATCTGCACCTCGCCGACTTCATCGGGTTCCGGATAGACCAGCACGCCGGCCGCCGAAGTATGCACGCGGCCTTGGGATTCGGTGACGGGCACCCGTTGAACCCGGTGTACTCCACCCTCGAACTTCATCCGCGACCAGACGCCGTCGGCGGTGTCGCCCTTGCTGGCGATCGTCAGCGTCGCGTCCTTGTAACCACCCAAGTCCGAGTTGGTTTCGTCCAAGACCGTCACTGTCCAGCCGTGCCGCTCGGCGTAGCGGATGTACATCCTGGCCAGGTCCGCGGCAAAGAGGGCCGATTCTTCGCCCCCCTCACCGGATTTGACCTCGAGCACAATGTCGTCGGCGTCGTGGGGGTCGCGAGGTGCCAGCATGTCAGTGAGCTGGGTGTCCAGCTCGGCGGCTCGCGATTCCAGTTCGGCGACTTCATCGACGAACGATGCGTCGTCGGCGGCCAGCTCACGTGCGGCCTCGAGGTCTCCCCGCACCGACTCCAGCTTGCGGTGGGTGGCGACGATCGGCGCCAGTTGTGCGAACCGACGCCCGACTTTCCGCGCATTGGCGGCATTGCTGTGCAGTTCGGGATCGGCGAGCTGACGCTCCAGCTCGGCATGTTCGGCCAGCAGCGCGTCAATCGCCTGCACGCCCTGCGTCATTGCCTACCTCCTTCCAAACCAACCGACTTCCGAACCAAGCCGACGATCGGCTGTCAGTTATCCGAACGCAAAACGACGCCCGGCCTGTGCGGTTTCCGCAACAGTTCGGGCGTCGCTGCAACTACTGCTCGGCTTTTTCAGCCTTTCCAGCCTCTTTCTCGGCGCCGGCCTTGCGCTTGCCGTAGCGCTTCTCGAAACGAGCAACCCGGCCGCCGCTGTCGAGAATCTTCTGCTTGCCGGTGTAGAACGGGTGGCACTGCGAGCAGACCTCGACCACAATGTGGCCGCTTTCCTTGGTGCTGCGGGTCGTGAAGGTGTTACCGCACCCGCAGAGCACGGTGGTCTCGCCGTAGGCGGGGTGAATATCAGATTTCATGGTGTCCTCTTCGATCGTCGGTCGCCGGGTCGCCCTGGTATTCGGACGTGAACCGGAACCGGAACTTCGGCTGTTGATTATGCCAGGTCAGCCGCTATGGCCCTAAACGCCTGCATGAGCGTGCACATTCCCGTCACCGCTGGCGGGCCGGTCGACCACGACATAGGCGTCGTCGCGACCGATCCGGGTCCACAGCAGCCCACCATCCGGCGTAGCGCCGCCGGCGCTCAGCACGCGCTTGAGGATTTTGTTGGTGGCGGTGGACGGCAGGCTGTCGGTGATCCACACGTGCCGCGGCCACGCCTTGGGCGATAAGTCAGACTGGCCGGCCAGAAACTCGCCAAACTCCCCGGGTGTTAGCTCCGCGTCGTCTACCAACACCACCGCCGCCATCACCTGGTCGCCCACTTTTTCGTCGGGTACCGCGTACACCGCTACCTGGCTGACAGCCGGCAACCGTTGCAGGATGCGCTCGATAGGCGCCGTCGTCATATTCTCGCCATCGACCCGCAGCCAATCTCCGCTGCGCCCGGCGAAATAAATCCAGCCGTCCGCGTCGCGGTAGGCCAGGTCGCCCGACCAGAACATGCCATGGCGGAGTCGCGCGTCGGTGGCCTCCTGGTCGTTGTAATAGCCGGCGAACAGGCCGGCTCCGGACGTATTGACTATTTCACCGATCGCTTCGTCGGCGTTGACAAGCGCGCCGTCATCGTCGAATCGGGCCACCGGGCATTCGGTGAGCGTGTCGGGGTTGTAAATACTCACGCCGGGAAAGCCCTGGCCCAGTGAGCCCGGCGGGCAGCCGTCTTCGCGGGTGATGATGATCGCACCTTCGGTGGAGCCGAAGCCGTCCCATACCGTGCAATCGAAACGCCGACTGAATTCGGCGATGTCGCGGTCGCTTGCCTCGTTGCCGAACGCGACCAGCAGCGGGTTGTCCCGATCGTCTGGCTGTTCGGGGGTGGCCAGCACATAGGCCAGCGGCTTGCCGACGTAGTTCATATAGGTCGCGCCGTAGCGGCGTAGATCGGGCAGCAAACCGGATGCCGAGAACGTCGCGGGCACCATCGCCGCACCGGAGCCGACCGCCACGCTCCAGCCGGCCAGCAGCGCGTTGGAGTGAAACAGCGGCATCGACAGGTAACAGACACCGGACGAGTCGACCCCGAACCGCTCGATCAGCGTGGATCCGGCGAAAATCACGGTCAGGTGGGTGACCCGGACCGCCTTCGGCTCGCCGCTGGTGCCCGAGGTGAAGATCATCATGAAGGTGTCGGTCGGGTCGACTTCGCGATGCGGAACGAGCGGCCCGGAGGCTGCCAGCCAACCAGCCCACTCATCGGAGGTGGGGGCACCTCCCGCTTGCGGGGGAAGGTCGAAGACGCGGACACCGGGCAGATCCAGCCCGTCGACCAGTGCGCGGTGCGCCGGGTCGATGAGGAGGATCTGGCAGTCGGCCCGCACGATGTCTTTGGCCAGCGCCGCGCCGCGACGGGTGTCGTTGATGCCGCACAGCACATACCCGCCGAGCGCCGCGGCCGCCATCGCGGTGAGCATCTCGGGGGTGTTGCCCAGCAGCGCGCCGACGTGCAGAGGCCGTTTCGGGTCGGCGATGCCGATCAGTGCGGCGGCCGCAGCCGAGGCGTCCGCCAGATGCTCGCGCCAACTCCACACCCGGTCGCCGTATTTCACCGCCGGACTGGCGTCACCGACGCGGGTGCGAAGCAGTTGCTGAATAGTGTCCGCCACGGCTCACCACTTTCCCGTCGGTCCCGACAGGCTGGCACGTTACCGGCGCAGTGTCAGCTGCCTAGGGGGAAGGGCGATGTTGGTCGACGGCGGCGATGTGCTAACCGGGGCCGTGCCCGGCCCGCATTGTCACCGGTCAGTCGTTGTCCATGCCCGGTGTCGTCTTGGACACCTGGACCAGGAACTCGTAATTGTTCTTGGTCTTACGCAGCTGCGACATCAGCAGGTCGATGGCCTGGTGGGAATCCAAACCCGACAGCACCCTCCGCAGCTTGTGCACGATCGCGAATTCGTCTGGCGAGAGCAGCAATTCGTCCTTACGAGTGCCCGAGGGGTTCACGTCGACAGCGGGGAACACCCGACGCTCGGATATCTTGCGGTCGAGCTTGAGCTCGGCGTTACCGGTACCCTTGAATTCCTCGAAAATCACTGTGTCACCAGTGGATCCGGTTTCGACCATCGCCGTTGCGATGATGGTCAACGATCCGCCCTCTTCGATATTGCGGGCCGCCCCGAGGAAGCGCTTCGGCGGGTAAAGCGCCGTGGAGTCGACACCACCGGACAGGATGCGGCCGGACGCCGGCGACGCGTTGTTGTAGGCGCGGCCCAGCCGGGTGATCGAGTCCAGCAGCACGACGACGTCTTTGCCCTGTTCGACAAGCCGCTTCGCGCGCTCGATCGCCAGCTCGGCAACCGAGGTGTGGTCCGACGGCGGCCGGTCGAACGTCGAGGCGATAACCTCGCCCTTGACCGATCGCGTCATGTCGGTGACCTCTTCAGGTCGCTCGTCGACGAGCACGACCATCAGGTGGCATTCCGGGTTGTTCTTGGTGATCGCGTTGGCGATGTCCTGCAAGATCGTCGTCTTACCGGCCTTGGGCGGCGACACGATCAGCGCACGCTGACCCTTACCGATCGGCATGATCAGGTCGATGACGCGGGTGGTCAGCCGGTCGCTGGTGGTTTCCAGGCGCAGCCGCTGGTTGGGGTACAGCGGTGTCAACTTGGAGAAGTCGGAACGCTTCTTGGCGTCTTCGACCGGCCCACCGTTGACGGTGTCCAAGCGCACCAACGGGTTGAACTTTTGCCGCTGGTTGGGCTGCTCGCCTTCCTTGGGCACCCGCACCGCGCCGGTTACCGCGTCGCCGCGGCGTAAGCCGTTCTTGCGCACCATGTTCATCGAGACGTAGACGTCGTGCGGGCCGGCGAGATAACCGGAGGTACGCACGAACGCGTAATTGTCGAGCACGTCGAGGATGCCGGCGACCGGCTGGACGACGTCGTCTTCGCGCAGTTCGGTGTCAGCGCCGTCGCCCGATCGTTCACCACGACGCCTGCGCTCCCGGAATCGGCGCCCTCGTCGGCCGCCGCGCCCGTCACCGTCGTCGTCTTGCTGGTTCGAGCCACCGCGGTTCTGTTGTCCGCCCGAGCCCTGTTGATCGCCGCCCTTGTCGGACTCTTTCTCAGAGTCCTTGGCGTCTCTGTCGGACTCGCGCTCCTCGGACTTGGTGTCCTGTTGGTCACGGTTGCGGGCCGGCTTGTCAGTGGTCTGATCGGTCTTTTCGGCCCGGCTATCCCGCTCGGCGGCGTGATCGACCGACGATCCCGCATCGCGGGAGTCAGTGCGTCCCGCGTCGTCGGCAGTGTCGTGGGCCTGATGGGCCGGAGCCTCGGTCACGTGGTTGTGTGACTCGCTGCCGGCACCGCCGTTGGCGGGTGCACCGTTGGCGTGGCCTTGACGGCTCTCCCGAATCGCAGCGATCAGTTCGTTCTTACGCATCCCGGAAGTGCCCTTCACGCCGGCCCGATTGGCCAGCGCGCGCAGTTCGGGCAGCACCATGGTGGCCAGCGAACCGTCCGACGCGCTGTTGGCGTCCGCCGACCCGGATGCGTCGCGGTCAGCGGAAGAGTCTGTGGTCACGGAGTTGGACAGCTTATGGTTTTCGGTGCTGTCGTCAGCCGTAACGAGGTCCGTATCAGTCACGGATTTCCTTTCTTCCCTGGCCGATCCAATCAAGCCAGGGGTTCGTTGCATTCAGCCAAATCGCCGAGTGCTGCCAACAATCGACTCTGCAACGGTGATCGCCAGGATTGGCGGTTCAAATGGCGAACCATCGTCCACGAGAAGAATTTGGTGTTCGTCCTAGTGTCAACGCAGATGCAGAGGCTGCGATTGCTGGACGGCTCCGAGGATAACCTGCTTCGATGCCGGAAGCAAGAAGCCCCTCCAGCGTGCCGGTGGACGTTAGCTGCGGACAGCCACTCCGGAACTCCACCGCACCCCGTCGCCGGCCGTCATTTCGCTGACCGCAAACCCGTTTGCGGTGGCATACTCCAGGGCTTTTGCGGGCAACTCGGAGGCCGTGCTCAGCGCGATCACGGCCGGACCGGCGCCGGAAAGCACAGCCGCCACGTTCCAACGCCGCAACAGTCGAAGGTATTCCGCCGAAGCCGGCATCGCGGGTGCGCGCTGAGGCTGATGCAGCATGTCCTCGGTGCCGGCCATCAGCAGGTCGGGCCGCTCGGTGAGTGCTACCACCAGCAGCGCGGCACGGCTCACATTGAAGCGGGCGTCGTCGTGGCTGACCTGCGCAGGCAGCAGCACCCGCGCCTCCGGGGTCGACGAGCGCTCCTCGGGAATGGCTGTAAACAGCCGGATGTCGGGATGTAGCCGCAACGACACCGCCGAGTAGCCGGGCGGATCGCCGCCGCGGTCGGTCCACGACACCACTGCGCCGCCCAGCACGGCCGCGGCGGCGTTGTCGGGATGCCCTTCGAATTCCGACGACAGCTGAATAAGCTGGGTCTGACTCAAAGGAGTCGAACCCGCTTGTGCGATAAGTCCATTGACCGCTGCAAGGCCGCCGACCACAGCCGCTGCCGACGAGCCGAGACCCCGCGAGTGCGGGATGGCGTTACGACAGCGCACTTTCAAGCCGGGTGCGCTGACGCCGGTTGCCCGCAGGCCGCACTCGACGGCTCGAACCACCAAATGGCCGGAGCCGAGCGCCAACTCTCCCGCGCCCTCGCCCTCAACTTCGACAATCAGGTCGGAATCAGTTGTCTCGACAATGATTTCGTCGTAGAGGCTCAACGCCAGTCCGATGCTGTCGAAGCCCGGGCCGAGGTTGGCACTGGACGCCGCGACGACCGAACTGGCCAGCAGCCCGGCAGGCAGCATCCGGGTCACTACACCAGCCCCAGCTTCGCGACGACGGCGACGGGGTCGACGGGCACCGGCGACACGCTCGGCATGTCCCTCAGTGCGGTGTCGGGATCTTTGAGGCCATTGCCGGTCACGGTGCACACCACCGTCGATCCCGATGCCACCCAGCCGTCCTCGACGGCTTTGAGGAGACCGGCGATGCTCGCCGCCGACGCCGGTTCCACGAAGACGCCCTCAGTACCCGCCACCAGGTGATATGCGGCCAGGATCTCCTCGTCGGTGGCGGCCAGGAACCGCCCCTTGGACTGCTGCTGCGCCTTGACGGCCTGCGCCCACGACGCCGGCGAGCCGATGCGGATCGCGGTGGCGATGGTCTCGGGATTGCTCACCGGTTCGCCATGCACCAACGGCGCCGCACCGGCCGCCTGGGTGCCCAGCATGCGCGGCAGCTTATCGATCACTCCATCAGCGTGATATTCGGTGTAGCCCTTCCAATAGGCCGTGATGTTGCCGGCGTTGCCGACCGGGAGGGCGTGCACATCCGGGGCGGCGCCCAGCGCGTCGACGATTTCGAACGCCGCCGTCTTCTGGCCCTCGATGCGCACCGGGTTGACCGAGTTGACCAATGAGATCGTCGGAAAGTCGGCGACGATCTTGCGGGCGAGCTCGAGGCAGTCGTCGAAGTTGCCGTCGATCTGGATGACCTTGGCGCCATGCATGACGGCCTGCGCCAGCTTGCCCATCGCGATCTTGCCCTGCGGGATCAGTACCGCGCAGGTGATGCCGGCGCGGGCAGCGTAGGCCGCTGCCGAGGCCGAAGTGTTCCCCGTCGACGCGCACAGCACCGCTTGCTGACCGCGGGCGACCGCATCAGTGACGGCCATCGTCATGCCGCGGTCCTTGAAAGAGCCGGTGGGATTGAGGCCCTCGACCTTCAGATGAACAGTGCAGCCGGTCTTCGCGGACAGTCTGGGGGCCGGTATCAGCGGGGTGCCGCCCTCGAGCAAGGTGACCGGGGCCCAGTCGTCGCCGACCGGCAGCCGGTCCCGGTAGGCCGCGATCACACCCGGCCACGGTTGATGGATGCTGGTCTTGGCGGCGCTCGCCGAACTCATTCGCTGGTTCCTTCCAGCCGCAGGACGCTGGCCACACCCTCTACCACGTCGAGGTCGGCCAGCGCGTCGACGGTTTCGGACAGTGCGGCGTCGGTGGCGCTATGGGTGACCACCACGATGCGGGCTCCCACCCGTTGCCCGTCCTCGCCGGCAACGCCTTCTTGGCGAACTTCGGCGATACTGACTTCGCGCTTGGCGAATTCCGCTGCAACCGAAGATAATACGCCCGGCTTGTCAGCAACGTTCATACTCACGTAGTACCGGGTGGAGATGAACCCCATAGGCGCGATTGGTAGTTGGGCGTACTTGGACTCCTTCGGCCCGCGGCTACCCAGCACCCGGTTACGGGCCGCCATCACCAGATCGCCGGTCACCGCCGATGCGGTCGGCGCGCCGCCGGCACCCTGACCGTAGAACATCAGTCGGCCCGCGGCCTCTGCCTCGACCACCACGGCGTTGAATGCGCCGTTGACCGTGGCGAGCGGATGCGACACCGGTACCAGCGCAGGGTAGACCCGCGCCGAAACCCGCTGCTGCCCATCGTCGGTCGTGATTCGCTCGCAGATCGACAGCAGTTTGATGGTGCAGCCCAAAGCCCGCGCGGACACGAAGTCGTCCGGGGTGATCTGCGTGATGCCTTCGCGGTAGACGTCGTCGGCGGTCACCCTGGTGTGAAACGCGATGGACGCCAGGATCGCAGCTTTGGCCGCAGCGTCGTAGCCCTCCACGTCCGCGGTGGGGTCGGCCTCGGCGTAGCCAAGCGCGCTCGCGTCGGCCAGCGCACGCTCGTAGTCGGCACCGGTGCTGTCCATCTCGGAGAGGATGTAGTTGGTGGTGCCGTTGACGATCCCGGCCACCCGATGCACCGAGTCGCCGGCCAGCGACTGGGTCAGCGGCCGGATCACCGGGATGGCCCCCGCCACGGCGGCCTCGAAATACAGATCAACATTGGCACTTTCGGCCGCTTGCGCGAGCTCTCCGGTGGCGACCGACAGCAGGGCCTTGTTCGC
>JAFAID010000259.1 GCA_019236925.1 Mycobacterium sp.
CCGCATCTTCGGTGTCGCCCTCGTAGGCGCCAGCCTGATCGCCGTCCCATCGCTGGTTCCGCCGTCACCCGGCGTGCAGGTGCGCGCGGTGCGGCTGACCAGTGGTGGGACGGCGATCAGGCCGGCGCCTACGAGGGCGACACCGAAGGTGCGGTGCAGACGAAGCATCGGGGGCCTCTCCCTTGGGGTGCGCAGCCTCCCCGTGCACCCAGCAACGGTGAGCAGAATTACAGCACGACAGCCGGGCTTGGGACAACGCGCGGGCATGCCGAGTCCGGCGTGATTGCCCGACAGCCGGCTCCGTCTCACGAGTGAACCGATCCCGCGCCACACTCGTGACATGTTCAGTCGATAGTGCCTATCGGCCAGGCGCCTGCGTCCCGTGGGCGCCGGGTGCTGTCGAACTCGTTGCTTACTACTCGCTACGCAGTTGATGACACATATGTTGACGGTTACGAGTCGGAGGGGGCATAGCGTGGCCCATGAATACAGCGGTGTGCTGCCGGACCTACAGTCGGAAGTTCCGAACATCTGTATTCCAGTGCATTCGGTTGGACATGTCGGGGTCAAGCGGATCGTCGCGATCGACGAGCATGACAGTGCGGCGATGGTCGTCATGGACATCTCAGTCGGTTTGTATGCCCACCAGCGTGGTGCGCACATGTCGAGGCTGATCGAATGCGTCGACCGGCCAGGTCCACAGCCGACCGTGCTCGACTACGTCCAGGGCATCTTCGAGCGGCTGCGTGGCGCGGTGCCCGACGCGGCGTCCTGGTCGGTAGACGCGCGGGCCACCATCGTGTTGCCGCACGACGGCGGGTTCAAGCCGATCGAGGAGATCTGCCGGATCGAGGCGGCAGAGCGGACCGAGGTGACCTGGGGCGCCGCATTCAAGGTTTGTCTGGCGTGTCCCCAAGCCCAGAGCGCGATCGCCTTCGACCGTGACGATATGGACAACGTCGGCGAGCATCCGTCCCACAATCAGGTTTGCGACCTGGAAATCACCGTGACCGGCGACTTGACGACCGTGGCCGGTCGTTCGCTGGCCGACCTGCTCGCCGTGGGAGAGTGCGCGGCCAGCGGGCCGGTGCGGGAGCTGTACAAACGGCGTGGCGAGGCCGACGCGGTCACCGCCATCCACCACCACGCGGTGTTCGCAGAGGACGCGCTCCGGATAATCGCCGACAAGACCAGGGCCCAGTTCCCGACGGCTACCCGGGTCACTTGCCAGATCGTGAACTACGAGAGCGTCTTCGAATACCCCCTCCGCTGTGTCGTCATCGTCTGAGAGTTCCGGGCTACGCCCGAACGCTTCCGGCCGCTGATCAGCGCTTTCTGTTGTGGAGCTGCCGGGAACGAAACAGCTCAGATTTCCACGGCGCGTTCTAGGTCCTTCAGCGACGTCTCCAGGTCAGAGAGCAGCCGCTGAAGATGCGGCACCGACCGGCGGCATCCCACCAGGCCGAAGTCCAGGCTGTCCGCGCTGGTGGCCAGAAACCCTCACCAACATCGGTGAGGCGACTAGGACGCCGGCGTCCCCGGCGCGTCAACAAGAACCGCTTTCCGTCCCAGGCCCAGTGCGCCTCGCCTACACCTCATGTCGCAACCACAAGGTTTTGCGCTGCGCTGCGGAAACACCGGAACCGCTCACTCTCACCGGCCCGACGCCACCGCCGGCGCATAAATCTCGACAGGTGCGGTCTTCCCCTTGAGACTGAGCCCTGGCCGCGCGACGAACTCGCCGTGATCTCCGTCAAGCAAGGCCAGCGTCTGACCCGTCAGCAGAACCAAATCACCCGTCTGACGAGTAGCCGATTCGACCCGCGCGGCGATGTTAACGGCGTCGCCGATCACCGAGAACTCCAGTCGTCCTGCACCGCCAATGTTGCCGGCCACCACCGGTCCGGAGTTCAACCCGACCCCCACTGAGAGCGTCGCGCCGAACTCGTCGCGCACCGCGTCCGAGATCTCCAACGCGGCTCTCAATGCCCGATCAGCGTGGTCGACATAGCGCCGCGGCGCTCCGAAAACCGCCAAAAGTCCGTCGCCTGCGTACTTGTCGACGTGTCCGCCGTGCCGATGGACCGGTGGCACAATCCGTTCAAAGAGCCGGTTGAGAGCCGCCACGACCTCGATCGGACGGAGCCGTTCTGCGAAAGCAGTGAAGCTGCGGACGTCGACGAACATTAACGTGACCTCCACTTCGTCACCCTGCAGAGCGTCGCCCTGCAGGATGTGCTCGGCAACATCGCGGTCGACGTAGATCCCAAACACCTCTCGAATGCGTTCACGCTCAGCCAAACCCGCCGTCATTGCGTTGAAACCGACTTGTAAACGGCCGATCTCGCTAGAGTCGTCGACCACGACGCGCGCCGCGAAGTCGCCGGCCCGGACGCGGGCAAGCGCGTGGCGCAGTTCCCCCACTGGCTCGGCGACAGACCGCGCAGCGACAACAAGCGTGAACAACCCGACCACGAGCGCTACCACGACGAGACCCAGGATCGTGGCCAACGTTCGATGCGGCTCGAATCCGACATCCATGAGGTAACCCACCGCCAGCGTTGCGACGCCGAGGAGCGGCACCCCCGTCGCCAGCGTCCACGCCATCGCCATTCTGAGCTGAATACTCGGCCCGGAGCGGTGACCGGCCTGCCCACCGTCTAGCGCGCGCGCCGACACCGGCCGCATGATCCGCTCGGCGATCAGATACCAAACCGCCGTCGTGGTGATGCCGCCCAAGATCACTGCACTGAAGATGCACGCCGCAGCCGAAACCGATTCGGTTGCTCCCAACATCGCGAAGAAAATAGCACTGATACCCCATGTCAGGGCAGAAACGCGAACTGCTTCAACGGGTGCACCGAGGGTCCTCCGTCGTTCCCAGTCCGTCGGCTTTCGGCGTTGCCGAAGCCAGATGGTGCTCATCGCATAACGGTTTCTGCGGACGCGTATCAACACTGGCACGACAACGAACGCGAACACAGGCAGCGCCGTCCCACCCCGCAAAAGGAGCCGATCCGTCGCGGCCGGACTAAGCAGAATAGGCGCGGCGAAGGACAGGAAGACGAAAACCATTGCGCCACCGGGCACGTTGACCAACAGCGCGCCCCAAATCCAGCGCCTGAAGGTCGCATACCGCAGAGGGTCAACCGGTGCTCCGGCAGAAACGCGCCCGTCCGCCGAGTCCAATCGGGGCGGCGTCGTACGGGCGGACGCGAAGGCCATGCACATGAGCTTGACCAGCGATCGCACTACCGCCTAGCGTAGTCGGCTACTCGACTGAAACAGGCCAGGCCTTTTTGCCTTGACCTGCGTAAACTCTGGTGGAGCTGCCGGGAATCGAACCCGCCACAAAAATCGCGGTGACCTGCAGAAACGCAGAATCTGACGGCGCGAAAGTACGCGAAACGACGCGAAATGACCTGCGGATACGCCGAAGGCGTTGATGGCATCAACACCGCTCGACCCCCTCAGTAGGATCGCAACCGCGCGGGGAGATCTCGGCCGATATCGTGGGGGCGATGTGTGACCACCCCGTGGAGTTGGTGGCGCTGATCTCGGCGAAGCGGGAGTTCTCCGCGTACGGCCCCTCGCACTGGGCGGTGCTCGCGGTATTCGCGATCGGGTCCGCGGCGCTGGTCTGGATCGGACGTCGGCAGAGCGAATCGCAGGCCCGGCTCCTCGGCCGCGTCCTTGGGGCTGTGACTGCGGTGGTATACGGTGCGGGGCTGGTCCATTCACTGTCCCCGCCCACCATCGCCGGTTCGGTGCCGCTGCGCCTGACCGATCCCGCGACCATCACGGCGGCCTACGCATTGTGGTCGCAGCGACATTGGGCCTTCGCACTCACCTACTACTGGGGCCTGGTCCTCAGCACACAGGCGTTGATTTCGCCGGTTCTATACGCCCCGGACTTCCCTAGCTATGAATTCCTCGGGTTCTGGGCGATTCACCTGCTCGTCGTATGGGCCGCCATCTATCTCACCTTTGGACGTGGGATGCGGCCGCGCTGGCACAGCTACCGCATCGCGGTCATCACGACCCTGGTATGGGCGGCAGTCACCTTCACGTTCAACACGATCGCGGGAACGAATTACGGCTTCCTCAACAGAAAACCCGCCACCCCGACGCTGCTGGACGTACTCGGACGGTGGCCGGTGTACCTACTGACCGGGAGCATCCTCATACTCATTATTTGGGTCCTCATGACCTGGCCGTGGGAGCGAAAACGACGACACAAAGGCAAGCAGCTTCACTGACCGTTCGCGATGTCAACTCAAACTGGCCTCGGGGTGACGGTGCGAAGTGGCCCGGGACTCCGCGGTTAGGGGAGTTGTGCGGTGTAGGGCTTGAGCAGTATTAGGTCGTTGGTGGACCTCCGATTTCATGGGTGCGTTGTTCGCGGAGGGCGCGGAGATAGACAGCAGCCCAGCTGCGGAATGGCCGCCACGCGGCCGACACCTGGGCGAGAGTGGCTTGCGGCCCGTACTGCACCGTGATTTCGGTGTCGAGGCGGCGCTCATGGTGCGGAAGGGCGTCGGGAGCGTTG
>JAFAID010000421.1 GCA_019236925.1 Mycobacterium sp.
GCGACTACGCTCTCGCTGCCTAAGCGACAGCTAGTCCGTCAGACCGGGAACGCCCTCGACCCGGACCCTGGCGTCAGCTAGAGGGATCAACCGATGAGTTCGGTCGCGGGACTCATCGGGACACTCACAGCGACTGGGATCGTCATCTCGGCTAGTTCGCGAGACCGGGAGATCCGAGTAGAGGCATAGCGAACTGCGCACGGAGAAGCCTTGAGGGAATGCCGTAGGACCCGGGTTCGATTCCCGGCAGCTCCACAATTAAACCGCAGGTAATACCGCAGCATGCGCGGCGGTCGCGAGTTTGCAGCGAAGACCGCGGATCAGCCGTAGGTGTGCACCAGCCGCATGGCGTCGCAGGCTCCGAGTTTGTTTTCCAGCTCTGCAATCGCCCGCGCGATCGTTTGGGGCGGCACGCACAGGCACAGTTCGCGCAAAAGCCGGATCAGGTGCTTGATCAGAAACGGCTCGGGTACGACCGGCGTCCGCATCAGCTCGGCGGCGCGATCCGAGAAAATCAGCGCATGGCGGATGATCAGATAGATCGACTTCAGCGCGGTGTAGTGCAGGTCGTGCGCCGAGGCATTGTCGATGAAGACGGGACTGATGTCGAGGCGGCGCTGCGCAATCGCCTCCGCCACGCCGAGTGGATCGCACAGGCACCGGTCGCGGACCGACCACGCGATCGCGTCGAGATTGTGTGGGTAGCCCGCCAGTTCGGTCTCGAGAGTGTGCCCGCCGAGCGTCCAGATATCGGCCTTGAGGCCGTTCGGCGTGATGACCTTGGGTGTGCCGAAATAATTCGGCGAGAACGGAATCCGGGCCTCGGCGAGATATCGCACGATGTCGTCATTGGACGCGGTGGTGATGACGTCGATGTCGTCCCAGTACTTGATCTGACCGAGCAGCGCGCAGCGCACCGTACCCCGGACGATCCAGGCCTCTGCGGCCGGCGGTAGACACGGCGCGACCTCATCGGATCTGGCGCCGAGACTCCGCGTCGCATCGGCGCCGTCCTCGTGTGCCCCATAGGACCTCATAAGCTTCTGCACCCGCAGTGTGGGCGGCGTCAGTACCGGCTTGAGCCCGTAGTATTTTTCAAAGATTTCGAAATCCCGCGCCAGCATCCGGTCGGAGCAGCGGTGATCGAATCCGTCATTGACGCGAAACGCGCCGGCCGCAGCATCTTCTGCATTGTGCGGCGTTCGCACCACGGCGCCGGTGAGGTAGTTCACCGCCGCAGAGTTGATGGAGAAGTTGTATACGTTGAGCGCTTGCGGCACCGCATCTTCGGCGGTCGCCCCGGACGCCGGAATGATGTCCATGTGGTTGCCGTCGAACAGCACGACGCGCGGAGCGCCGAGCGGCGCGGTTGTCAGGTCGAAGCCCGCAGCGATGGCAAACTGCCTTACCTGTTGGGCGCCGGCGACGATGATGCAGTCGATGTCGCCGAAATACTTTGAGCCGGACAGTTCGGCGCGCACCCAGCCGCCGGTGATCCAGAGCCGCTCGCCGAAGCGCGCGGCGAAAGCATCAACTACGCGAGAGTAGTAATGCCGAAGGGTATGCAGCCCGCAGGGATCGCACGGCGATGCCCCGCCGGGTCTCGATCGCTGGGTCGTTAGAGGCATCGCTGGTCGCATGCCTTCGGCCCCCGGTCACGACACACCGGACGCCTTAATACGTTCGTCCTGTCTTTGTCCCACGGGGACAAGGAAGTCCGTTGAAACGGGATCTCCGTCAGACACTCCGGCGAGGATTCCCAGCTGTGCGACAGCAGACAGATCACCGCTTCGCAGCGCGAATTAGCGCGGATGAGTTCGTTTTTCCACTTCATGCCCGTTTTGAGCCCGGTGCTGGCATCGGTGTCCAAGAAGATCTCATTGGCCAGCGGCGGATCCTGGGCAATCAGCCACGCCCGCAGCGCCTCCGCCTGACGATTGTCCTTGCTGGAATGACTCACAAAGACCCGCGACACCGGCCCGCCACCTCACCGCGCCGAAGACCCCGAACAAGCGACCGATGCCCACCCAGCGTCGTCGCCCATTCGCTTCACACCACCCGGTCCTGCCCGGCACACGCACGAACAGCCAAGAGCATATGTGTGAATTGCGGCCCAGCAATACCAAACCAACAAAGACGTCCCCACCACCGCCGCGCTAACGCCGGGGATCGATGACTTCAAGAGGCAGATGCCCGTTTCCGGCCCCAAACGAACGACGCGGTGAGCCGTGACCCGCCGCGAGACCACTTGTTCTAAAAGACAAGCCTTGGTGGTTGCGGTAGCACTGTGCGAAGTCCTCAGTCGCAGGTATGTCGTAGATCTGGATCGCGACATCGTTAGTGACAACGTCATATAAAGCGTTCCTGGGCGATGGCGCAATCGTCGACAATCTAGTCGTGACGACCACTCAGCCGCCCGCCCGGCGCAGACTGACCGACCGAGTCGTCACGATTCTGCTGCTGATAGCCCACGCGCTGCTGGCGCTGTACACGCTGGCGGGCGCGGCCGGCATCCAAATGTATGAGGACGACATGGAGAGTAGGTGCCGCTCCCACGACCTTGACTGCAGTAGTCCGTGGGTCGCTGTCGCTGCCAACATCGGGTGGATAGGCACCGGGTTTGCTATTCAGCCTCGACCTCGTGTTCGCAATCAGGTTGATGAGGAAGGGCCGACTCGCCTTCTACGTGCCGCTGCTGGGGTTCCTCGGCCAGGTCGCTCTCATCGTGGCGATGGTAGTAGTTAACCGCTGGAAGGCTGGATGAGCTGAGCAACAATTCATCCAGCCGGGTGGCCGCCGCAAATTCAACGGCTCCACGGTCGCTGGCGCGCTTCATCAGGTCGAAAAACTTGCTGGTGTTCATGGGGCTTCGCCCGACGAATGTTGTTACACTTAGCAGGATTTCGGCACCATCAGGCACGTATCGGGCAGACGACCTGCGGCACGGCCTGGCCTGGTACGGCCAGGGCCCGCAGCGCCGACCCCATGTCCTACGCCACCGTTGTCGCCCACCGTTACAGCGCGGGAATATGGGTGGAGTCCTGTGAGGCCCGACGATCGCGCGATACGCGAGATCGAGGATGCCGTGCGAATTGCCGAACAATCCGGGTCGCCGAGAACGTCGCGGAGGCGGGCGATCGCGGTGGTGATTTCAGAGAACGCCGAGCTGACCCATGATTTCGGCGAGCTCTTCGCGCGCTCCTGCCGCTTTTGCTTTCCGTCTAATAAGCCGGCTTCGAACGTGAGTTGGTCTATTTCCTATGTCACCCCAGCTTCACCTGTTGGGACAGCTAGCATGCGGTTCGAAGGAGGCTCCGGGTTGAGCGCGAGCGACGAGAAGACCAAGGTCCGCATTTTCGAGAGTTACGGCTGGCGTGACGCCAGCAGGGTCGCAGAGCGGCTCAAGGATTCGCTCAACGCGACCGGCGACTACGACGTGTGGATCGATCGCGATCATCTGAGCGCGGACGACAAGCAGTTTCCGATTCCTTTGCAGCAAGCGATCACCCATTCCGAAGTCGTGGTCGCGCTCCTCAGCCCGCACTCCGTCCGCGGTCTGTCCGGCAACGACGAAGGGTTGAGTTACTGTTACAACGAGATAAGCCTCGCCGAAGACCTGAAACGCCCCATCGTGCCGGTCCGAGTGCAGAGATTTGACGGCCCAACGCCGTTTTTGATCATCAGATATCGCCGCATCGACTGGCTGGACTGGGATGACCCGGACGCTTACGACAAGGGACTACGAGCGATCACCAACGCCATCACCTTCGTTCGGGAACGTGGCAACCTACTCGACCCGCGAATCGCTCCCATGTCCGTCAACTTCTCGAAGGAGATGGACACCGCAAAGGACAGCTTCACCGGGCGTGAATGGCTATTCGACAGGGTCGACAACTGGCTCGACGGCCCCAACCCGTGCCTGCTCATCGAGGGTGACGCCGGCAGCGGCAAAACTGCACTCGTGGCCGGGCTGGTGCGGCGTAACTCCCCCGAGGGGCGCATGCTCGCCTACCACTTTTGCAGCGAGCTGCAGGTTCAGTCCACCGTTGACCCGGCCGCTGTCGTGCGCTCGATCGCGGCGGTGCTAGCGACCGCCATCGACACCTACGCCGAGCAGCTCTCGACTGGCAACCTGGCCCGGTGGCTGGATGCCTCGGACCCGAAAACAATGTTGCGCCAGGGCATGTTGGCACCGCTGCGCGAGGTGTCGATGGACCGG
>JAFAID010000200.1 GCA_019236925.1 Mycobacterium sp.
GTCGAGCTGGCGCAGCGTGGTGACCACCTGCTCGGTCGTGGTGCAAGTGATGACTCGCGCCGCGACCGGACCAACCCGCAATGTGGTCAGCGGTGCGAGCGGCACCGCGTCGTCGACGCGCGCACCAGCGAAAGGTGTTCCCACCACGGGTCGTAACGGTAGCCTGACCTGCTATGCCGCGTTCGTTCGACATGTCCACCGACTACGGGGTCAGCGTCGAAGAGGTTCTCCGGGCATTCAGCGACGAGGACTACTGGCTGGCCCGCCTCGCCGATTCGGGCGCTGACGACACCACGCTGGATTCGATTCAAGTCGGCGGTCCATCCGGCAGCGACGGCAGTATCGACGTGATCACCACCCAGGTGCTGCGCAGTGATCGACTCCCGGGGGTGATCACCCAATTCCACCGCGGCGATCTGCGGATCCGGCGCGAGGAGCAATGGGAGCCGATCACCAATGGCTCCGCGACGGCGAACGTCACCGGCTCGATCCTGGATTCGCCCGCGTCGCTGACCGGTACGGCGGTGCTTGAGCCGGTCGCCGAAACTGGCGGCGCGCGGATGAAGCTCCGGGCCACTGTCGAGGTGCGCATCCCGCTGGTCGGCGGCAAATTGGAGAACTTCATCGGCAACCAACTGGTCGAGTTGCTGATCGCCGAGCAGCGCTTCACCACCACCTGGATCGGCGAAACCGCCTGAAGGCTTCAGGCGCCGCGTTCGGCGGCCTTGATGCCGCCTTTGAGCAGTTCGTCGAGCGCCTTCTTCAGAACCGGCGACAACAGCACGCCAAGGCCGGGGATCTTGGGTGTCGACCGGAGATGCCAGCTGACCTCGGTTCCGCTGCCTGTTTCGCGCAGCTCGATCGTGCCGACGTGATCCCGGACCGGCGCGCCGGAGACCAGCTTGTAGGCGTAGCGGTTGGGCCGTTGGTAGTCGATGATCTCCTCGACGAGTGCGGGCCCGACCACCAAGCGCCTGACCGCGCCGGCACCGTTAGGTGCGGGCGTTCCCTCGCGATCCAGTGTGCTGCGACGGATCGCCCACACGTAGTTCGCGAATCGGCGATGGTCGGTGATGGCGTCGAACACGGTCTCGATCGGCGCCGTCGAAGTCCGCGTGAGGGTGAACTCGATCATCCGGCCTTCCTCTCCGTCGCTAGCTCAATGGAATTCTCGCATCAGGCGGCGACCCGCCGCGCCCGGCTTCGCCGCGCTCGCCTAAGCCCTAGGCTTGCGGTCATGCGGATTGCGGTGGCACAGATCCTGTCTGGCACTGATCCGACCGACAACCTGCAGCTGGTGCGGGACTACGCCCGGCAGGCCGGTGAGGCCGGCGCCCGGTTGGTGGTGTTCCCAGAGGCGACCATGTGCCGGTTCGGGGTTCCACTGGCGCCGATCGCCGAGCCGGTCGACGGTCCGTGGGCCGATGGCGTGCGCCGGATCGCGGCCGAGGCAAACATCACCGTGGTCGTCGGCATGTTCAGCCCGGCCGACAGCGGACGGGTCTACAACACGCTGCTGGCAGTGGGCCCCGCGACCAACACCCACTACCACAAGATTCATCTCTACGACGCGTTCGGATTCACCGAGTCGCGGACCGTCGCACCCGGCCGGGAGCCAGTGGTGATCGACGTCGACGGCGTCGGCGTGGGGTTGACCACCTGCTACGACCTGCGCTTCCCCGAGCTGTTCACCACGCTGGCATGCCGCGGCGCCCAGCTGATCGCCGTCGCCGCGTCGTGGGCTGCCGGGCCCGGGAAACTGGAGCAGTGGACGCTGCTGGCCCGGGCCCGGGCACTGGACTCCACCAGCTACATCGTCGCGGCCGGCCAGGCCGACCCGGGCGAGCCGCTGGCTTCATCCGCGCCGACCGGGGTGGGCGGCAGCCTGGTGGTTTCACCCTTCGGCGACGTGGTGGCGTCGGCCGGATCCGATCCGCAGTTGCTGGTCACCGACGTCGTCCTCGATCGGGTGGCGCAGGCCCGCGAGACTATAGCGGTGCTGCGCAACCACTCAGCGTTCGCACATGGTGATAAGGCAGAATCGCCCGGGTGACGAATCCGCAGGGACCCCCACACCAGGACCCGTCGATATGGGCTCGTCCCGGCAGCCAGAGCCCGTCTACCCAGCCGGCGCCGGAGGCCGAGTCGCCCACCCGGGTGGCTGCCGGCCACGGCTGGCCGCAGACTGGTCACGCGTATGAACCACCGGCCCACCCCACGCAGCAAACGTTGCCGCTGCCCACTCTCGAATTCCCGGCTGTGTCGCCGTACGGCGAGCCGCCCTCACAAGACCCGCCAACTGCCGTGAAAACCAAACGACGCTTCATCGGCGACCCCGTGTCGATCATTCTGGTTCTGGTCATCGTGACGGCATTGGCCGCCGCCGGTCTGATCGCAGGCGAGCTCTACGCCCGCCACCGTGCCAACAACGTGGTAGCCGCGGCGACCGAATGCGTGGTGCAGGACCAGGCCAAAGTGTCCTTCGGCCCGAGCCCGTTCCTGTTACAACACCTCACCGGTCACTACAACGACATCTCCATCCACACTGCGGGAAACCAGATTCGCAGCGCCAAGGGCATGACGGCTGACATCAAGATCAACAACGTCGACCTGCACGGCAGCGGCGACTCGAAGGGCACCATCGGCGAGCTGGATGCCACCGTCACCTGGACGTCGGACGGCATCAAGGAAACCTCACAGAGTTTCCTTCCGTTCATCGGCGCCCTGGTCAACAGTGTCACGACCGACCCCGGTGCCGGCACCGTCGAGCTCAGCGGGGTCCTGGGTACCGTCACCGTGAAGCCGTCGATCGCGAACAGCGGGTTGTCACTGCAGGTCCTCAAGGTCACCGCATTGGGCGCCACGCTGCCGCGTGAGACCGCGCAAGCGGCGCTCGACACCTTTGCCGCGACGCTTAACAAGGAGTATCCGCTGGGCATCCACGCCGACAGCGTGCAGGTCACCAATAACGGTGTGGTGGCTCACTTTTCGACGCGCGACGCCTCGATCCCGGCGGCCCAGACCGACCCCTGCTTCGCCCATGTTTAGCCCGGACGGTCTCGGGTACAGGGAATCGCGCTGATGACGAACTCGCGAGGGCCATCGAGCGGCGACCCGTCGGAGTGGGCTCGTCCGACCAGGCCGGCCGGACCCCCCAACCGGGGTGCACCCCCACGTCGTCAACCGCCGCCACCGTCCGAATCACCGACTCGCCACATCCGCCAGCCGGGCCGCCCGCCGGATCCGGCCGTGCGTGATGTGCCGCGTCCGCAACAGCCCGGGCCGCCGAATCGTCCACCGCAACAACCGGTTCCGCCGCCGAACCATCCTGGTCGCCAGCAGAACCGGCTGCCGCAACAACCGAGTCTGCCGCCCAATCCACGGCCGCATCAGCCCGGTCCGCCACCCCCGCACGAACACGCCACCACCACCCGGATATCGATACCGCCGCCGTCGCCGGACACACCCGTGACCAGAAAGCACGGCTTTTTCGCCAACCGGACGGCGATCTTGTTGATCCTGGCGATCGTGGTGCTGCTGGTCCTCGCGGGGGCGATCGGCGCCGAGCTGTATACCCGCCACCTGGCGAGCAGCAAAGTGGCTCAGGCGGTGCAGTGCGAGGCGCAGGACAGCGCCAGTGTGTCCTTCGCCGGCGCCCCGCCGGTGCTGTGGCAATACCTCAGCAGTCATTACAGCGACATCTCCGTGCAGACGGCCGGCAATCAGGTTCGCTCGGCCAAGGGCATGAAGGTGAACCTGGACATCCGCGACGTAAAACTCAACAACGCCAACAACTCTCAGGGCACGATCGGGTCATTGAGCGGCACCGTCACCTGGTCTGCGGACGGCATCAAGCAGTCGATCCAGGACGCCATACCGGTGCTGGGCCAGTTCGTCAGCGGCGACGTCACCACCAACCCAGGCGACGGCACGATCTCACTGAAGGGCACGTTCGACAGCGCCACCATCAAGCCGCAGATCGTCAACAACGGGCTGTCGTTACAAATTGTCAGCTTGACCGCGCTGGGCTCCAAGATGTCGACCAATACGATCCAAAAGGAGCTGGACAGCCTCACGTCGAAGGCGACCCAGAACTATCCGCTGGGCATCCACGCCGACAGCGTGAAGGTCACCAGCACCGGGGTTGAGGGCGCGTTCTCGACCAGCAATGCCACCATCCCGGCCGGCGGCAGCCAGGATCCCTGCTTCGCCAACCTCTAGCCGCCCGGTCGACGATCCGGGCCGCGAAGCGGCCTGGTTAGGAGCCGGGCAATCGGCATCAGTCCAAACCGTCGAGCACCGCGCGGGTGCTCGATAGCCCCAACCGGGTCGCGCCCGCGTCAAGCATCGCCAGGGCATCGGCGGCAGTGCGGATGCCGCCGCTGGCCTTGACGCCCAGCCGGCCGCCGACGGTGTCGGCCATCAGCGCGACCGCGGCGATCGACGCCCCGCCGGCGGGATGAAAACCCGTCGAGGTCTTCACAAAGTCCGCGTCGGCGTCCTCGGCGGCGCGGCAAACGTCGACCAGGAGTTGCTCATCGGCCAGGGTCAACAGCGCCGCCGATTCGACGATCACCTTGAGCACGGCGGCGGGTACCGCGGCCCGCACTGCCGCGATCTCTGAGCGCACCGCGTCGACGTCACCCGCAACCGCGGCGCCGATGTCGATGACCATGTCGATCTCGCTGGCGCCGCGGGCCACGGCCAGCGCTGCTTCCCGTGCTTTCACCTCGGGCAGGTGCTTGCCCGACGGGAAACCCGCTACCGCGGCGACCCGCACTCCCGCGGTGGTGGCGTGCGGCACCATCGACGGCGAGACGCAGACAGCGCAGACGCCCAGCGCAGCACCTTCGGCCGCGACCGCGGCCACATCAGCGGCGCTGGCCTCGGGTTTGAGCAGGGTGTGGTCGACGAGTGCCGCCACTTGGTCGCGGGTCGGTCGGCCCGGCATCAGAAACGCTCTTCGGAACCGCCGGGGTTGCATCCGGAGCCGATCATCGTGGTGTCGTCGACGGCCGGCCGCCACGGCTCCAGATTCCAGCTGGTCTTGCCGGGTTGCAGAACCTCGGCCACCTCCCAATGGCAGAGGAACTGCTCGCGCATACCGGGGGTGCCGGCATCGGGTGCCAGCGCGAGCACCTCGGACCATGCCTCGTCCGCATCGGGCTCCGCCGAACCGAGGGCTTTGGCCGCCGCGCGCCCGGACGCCGTCGGGTAAACCCGCAGGCTGGGCAGGTGATTCCACTGGGTCCAAGAAACGTGGTCGACGAACGGCGGCGGGTAAGACGGCGCGCTCGCCCCCGCGGCGCCCGGGTCGGCCGACGCGGGCGCGGCAACCAACAGCGCGACGGGTGCGGTCGCCGCGAGAATCAAAACTCGCATACCGCTATCGCGACTTGCCCTGAATCTCAAGGAGTTTCGGCCGAACATCGACGAGGTAGACACCAGCCGCGCAGGCCGCTATCGCCATCCCGAGCACGTTCAACAGGTATGCCAACGGTACTGCGGCACCAAGGATCACCAACCACACCGGCTTGGTCATCTTGTCGGCCGCGGTGTAGGCGTCGGGCCGCTGCATCGCCGCGTGCACAAACGCGTACAGCGCCATGATCATCACGCCGATCATCAAGACGGCCAGGACGCTATCTACAAGGTTCACGTTGTAAGCGTAAGCGGGCGGTGCCGAAAACGTCGACTCCGAGCCGCCTAGCTGGGCAACTCGGAGTCGAGGTGGAGCAGGTCCGCGCTGCCCTTGCCGGGCAACGCGGACCGCGTCATTACTTCTGGGTGACCTTCTTGGCCGACGCCTTCTTGGCCGGAGCCTTCTTGGCCGCAGCCTTCTTGGCCGGAGCCTTCTTAGCCGCGGCCTTCTTGGCCGGGGCCTTCTTGGGCAGCTCGATGCCGACCAGCTTGGCGGCACGCTCGCCGACCGCGCGGGTCTGCGAAGCAACGGTGCCCAGCGCCTCCTGGGTCAACTCGACCGCCTGGTCGACGTAGCCCTCGGCACGCGCCGACGCGTCGTCGAAGCCGGCCTGGCTGCGCAGCCGCTCGAGAGCAACCTCACCGCGCTCGACCAGCTCGTTGTACCGAGAGGT
>JAFAID010000280.1 GCA_019236925.1 Mycobacterium sp.
TCATCATCGTCGAGAAGCAGTACGGCTTCGGTGACCTGGTAACGCTCACTGTTGTTGCGGCGACCGAAGCTACCGGCACCGTCGAGAACGTCACGCTGAGGGTGACACGACTGCGTTCTCCTGACGGTGAGGTGCTCATCGTTCCCAACGGTCAGATCGTGAAAGCTGTGAACCTGTCGAAGGATTGGGCTCGCGCCGTCGTCGACATCCCCGTGCAGACCAGCGCCGACTTAAGCGTGATCACCGATGTGCTGCGCCAGGCGTGCGAGCATGCGCTCGAGGACAAGCTGTTGGGAGAATTGCTGCTGGATGCGCCCACAGTGATGGGGGTTGAGAGCATCGAGGTAGACGTCGTCACTTTGCGCGTGGTGGCGCGGACGTTGCCCGGAAAGCAATTCGAGGCCGGACGGCGACTGCGGGCGCTTGTGGTCCGTGCACTTGCCGGCGCCGGTGTCAACGCTGCGGCCGAAGCGCCAGTGACCGTAGGCGCGCTCGTGCATCCGGCGACGACCGCCGGCGCCGAGGACGAGACGCAGGGCCCCCGCCGTTGACAAATTTCCTTTCCCGCCGGATGAAAAGGTTCGCCGACGACGCGGATCGGAGCTGGCCGGACTACATGTTCGGCGGCCACGTGCGGACGTCCACCCTGGTGCTGGTTATCGCGTTTCTGGCGGTGTGGTGGGTCTATGACGACCACCAGCAGTCCACCAAGTCCAACAACAAGACCACCCAGGTACCGGCCACCCAGATAGTGCCGCCTGGCTTCGTGCCCGACCCGAGTTACACCTGGGTGCCGCGAACTCGTGTGCAAGAGCCGCTACCTACCGTCAGCGAGACGCCGACGACCACGCCGACTCCGACGCCGACGCCGACCACCACCACGACGCCGCCGCCGTTTAACCTGCCGACGATTGTGTTGCCGCCCCCGTTCGGTCCGCCCGTCACCACGACCCCACCACCGCCAGGCCAGTCGCCGACACCGGCACCGGCGCCAGCGCCCCCGCCGCCGGCACTACCGCAACTGCCACTGCCTGGCCAACCCTGATGGCCCGGCTTCTCAGCGCCCGCGGCGCGGGCGCATCGTCGCCGGGCGCCCTGATGGCCGGCTTCTCCTCGGGGCCGCCCCGCGGCCCGCATCGTCGCCGCCCGGATGGCCCGCCTGGCGAACGTTAGTGAAACTCACCGTTACACTGGCGGACCGTGATGATCACCCTCGACCACGTCACCAAGCAGTACAAGTCGTCGGCGCGCCCTGCGCTGGACAACGTCAACGTGAGGATTGACAAGGGTGAGTTCGTCTTCCTGATCGGCCCGTCCGGCTCCGGCAAGTCGACGTTCATGCGGCTGCTACTGGGCGCCGAGACGCCCACCACCGGCGATGTCCGGGTGTCCAAGTTTCACGTCAACACGCTGCCTGGACGCCACATCCCGAAGCTGCGTCAGGTGCTCGGCTGCGTCTTCCAGGATTTCCGGCTGCTACAGCAGAAGACGGTGTTCGAGAACGTCGCGTTCGCACTCGAGGTCATCGGTAAGCGCGCCGACGTGATCAACCGGGTGGTGCCCGACGTGCTGGAGATGGTCGGTCTGTCCGGCAAGGCCACCCGGCTGCCGCACGAGCTGTCCGGCGGTGAGCAGCAGCGGGTGGCTATCGCGCGGGCTTTCGTCAACCGGCCGCTGGTCTTGCTGGCCGACGAGCCCACCGGGAACCTCGACCCGGAGACCAGCAACGACATCATGGATCTGCTGGAGCGGATCAACCGCACCGGGACCACGGTGCTGATGGCCACGCACGACTACCACATCGTCGACTCGATGCGCCAGCGGGTGGTGGAGCTGTCGCTGGGCCGGCTGGTCAGAGACGAGCAGCGCGGTGTCTACGGGATGGACCGCTAAGTGCGTTTCAGCTTCCTGTTCAACGAGGTCCTGACCGGTCTTCGTCGCAATGTCACCATGACCGTCGCGATGATCCTGACCACCGCAATTTCGATCGGCCTGTTCGGAGGTGGTCTGCTGGTGGTCCGGTTGGCCGACCATTCACGCAGCATCTATCTCGACCGGGTCGAGACGCAGGTCTTCCTTGACAACGACATTTCGGCCAACGACGCGACCTGCGCGAGTCCGCCATGCAAGGCGCTGCGCGAGAAGATCGAGGCGCGTAACGACGTCAAATCGGTCCGTTTCCTCAATCGCCAGGACGCCTACGCAGACGCTATTCGCAAGATCCCGCAGTTCAAGGATTTGGCGAGCAAGGATGCTTTCCCGGCGTCATTGATCGTCAAGCTGGATAATCCCGAGCAGCACACCGACTTTGACGCCGCGATGCAAGGGCAGCCCGGGGTAGACCATGTGCTCAACCAGAAGGATCTGATCGATCGGCTGTTCGCCGTGCTGGACGGTCTTTCCAGCGCTGCCTTCGCCGTCGCGTTAGTGCAGGCCATCGGGGCGATTTTGTTGATCGCGAACATGGTCCAAGTCGCGGCCTATACCCGACGCACCGAGGTTGGCATCATGCGGTTGGTCGGCGCCACCCGCTGGTACACCCAGCTGCCTTTCCTGGTCGAGGCCATGGTGGCAGCCACCGCCGGCGTGATCATCGCCATCGTCGGCCTGATGATGGTGCGAGCGCTGTTCCTGGACAACGCGCTGAGCCAGTTCTATCAAGCGCACCTGGTCGCCCCGGTCGACTACGCCGACATCCTCTATATCTCGCCGCTGCTGCTGTTGGTGGGCGTCGCGATGGCCGGGGTTACCGCATACGCGACGTTGCGCCTGTACGTGCGGCGGTAGCCGTGGCCAAAAAGGCGCCCGGCAAGGCAGGGCCGGCAAGGCAAATCCTGGCCAGCAACCGCAAGGCACGACACAACTACTCGATCTTGGAGACGTTCGAGGCCGGGCTGGTTTTGCTCGGCACCGAAGTAAAAAGCCTCCGGGACGGTAGGGCGTCGCTCGCGGACGCATACGCAACTGTCGACGACGGCGAAGTCTGGTTGCGCAACTTGCACATTCCGGAGTATCACCACGGCAGTTGGACCAACCATGATCCGCGTCGGACGCGAAAGCTATTACTCCACAGGCGCCAAATCGACGTGCTCATCGGAAAGATACGTGATGGTAACCTCGCGCTGGTGCCGTTGGCGCTGTACTTCAGCGAAGGAAAAGTCAAGGTGGAGCTCGCTTTAGCGCGCGGTAAGCGCGCGCACGACAAGCGTCAGGACATGGCACGGCGCGACGCTCAGCGGGAAGTGGTCCGTGCATTGAGTCGGCGAGCCAAGGGCATGGATTGATCGGCGCCGCGTACGCCCAGCTGTCCGCGGTCAGCTACGGCGTGAGTGACTTTGTTGGGGGAGTGGCTTCCCGGCGGGCGGCTGCGCTGCGCGTCATGCTGGTGACCTATCCCGTCGCCACCGTGCTGCTCGGCGTGATGGCCGCCACGGCGGGTGGACCGGTCCGGCCGGGCGCCCTGGTGTGGGGGTCCCTGTACGGGGTCAGTCAGGCGATCGGCGTGTATTGGTTCTACGCGGCCGTGGCCGCTGGACCGATCTCGGTGGTATCACCGCTTGCGGCGGTACTCAACGCTGCCGTCCCCGTCGCCGTCGGCGTGGCGCTCGGCGAGCGGCCGGGGGAGACCGCATCGGTAGGCGTCGTGCTGGCGATGATCGCGGTGATCCTGGTCAGCCGGGAGTCGCCCGCCGACGAGGATGTCCGGACCCACAAGTTCACCAGCAAAGTGGCTTGGCTTACGGTCGGCTCGGGGGTGGCGTTCGGGCTGGACTTCGTGCTGCTGCACCAGGCACCGGCCGAGTGCCGGCTCTGGCCGCTGTTTTTTGCTCGGGCGGCAGCCACCGTGCTGGTGTTCGCCGTCGCGGGGATGAGCAACAACTTTCAGCTTCCGTCCAGGACGCCGCTGCGGCTGGCGGTCGCGGCGGCGCTGCTGGATACCTGCGCCAACATCACCATGCTGCTGGCGATACAGAAATGGATGCTGTCGTTGGCCAGCATCTTGATCTCGCTGTATCCGGCCACGACCGTCATCCTGGCGATTATCGTGCTGCGCGAGCGGGTGACCCGCTGGCAGGCGCTCGGCATGCTTCTGGCGGCGGTGTCGGTAAGCATGATCGCCGCCACCTGACGTCCGTCTAACATCAGGCGGCATGAGCCGCCCCCCGCGTCCGGTTACCGAACTCGACAAGTCCGACGTGTTGTCGGGCCTGTTCGGCACCTGGGACAGCCTGGATCAATTGCTGACCGGGTTCTCCGAGCAGCAGTGGCAGACACCGACGCCGCTGCCCGGGTGGACTGTGCACAACGTCGTCGCCCACATCATCGGCACCGAATCGGTGTTGCACGGAATCAGCGCACCAGACGCCGACATCGATGTCTCGACGCTGGGCCACGTGCGCAATGACGTCGGCGTCGCCAACGAGTGCTGGGTCCGTCACCTCAGCGCAGAGTCCGGCGCCGACCTGCTGCAGCGGTTTCGTACGATCACCGCCGATCGCCGCAAACACCTGACCGACATGTCCGTCGACGACTGGAACGCGCCGACCCTGACCCCGGTGGGTCCGGAAAGCTACGGGCGGTTCATGCGGGTGCGGCTCTTCGACTGCTGGATGCACGAGCAGGACATCCGCGACGGCGTGGGCTCGCCGTCCTCCGACGCGGAGCTGCGCGGTCCGGCGCCGCGACTCGCGCTCGACGAGATAGCCGCGACGATGGGCTTCGTAGTCGGCAAACGCGGGAAAGCGCCCGACGGGTCCCGGGTCGCTATCGAGCTGACCGGCCCGCTGACGCGGACCATCCGCGTCGCTGTCGATGGTCGTGCACAGGTGGTGGAGGACTTTGGCGGGTTGGACCCCACCTCGACGATCCGCCTCGATGGGCTGCTATTCACCCGGCTGGCCGGCGGGCGCACCGACGATGCGGCCGGCGTCGAGCTCGGCGGTGACAAAGAGGTCGGTGCGCGCATCGTCGAGCACCTGAATTTCGTTATCTGACCAGCGGCCTGTCGGGATGGACGGTCGCTGATCTGCCGTTGAAAAGCGCGTATCATTAACTGTCCTGCCGAAAGTCGGCGGGGATGCGAGGGGCTGAACGGTTTCGACTTCGCGCATCGAATCAAGGGAAGCGTGCCGGTGCAGGCAAGAGACCACCGTAAGCGTCGTTGCAACTATATAAGCGCCGTGTCAACACAGCGCGACTACG
>JAFAID010000345.1 GCA_019236925.1 Mycobacterium sp.
GCACAAGTTCAACTGGAAGCGGATGAGCATGTCCGCGGCGCTGTGTTACCGCCCGGACCGCTCGGCCGCCGAGTTGGTGTTCGCCACCCAACCGGGCGCCTACACTACCGAGACCCTCATCGACTTCCTGCGCCAGCTGCACGCCCACCTCGGCCAGCACGCCAAGCTCACCCTGCTCTGGGACGGACTGCCCAGCCACCGCAGCCGTGACATGACCGCCTTCATCGCCTCCTGCCGCGGCTGGCTACGCGTCGAACGCCTGCCCGCCTACGCCCCCGAACTCAACCCGGTCGAAGGCCTATGGGGCAACGTCAAAGGAACCGAACTGGCCAACCGCTGTCCCGACACCATCGACGAGGCGATGCAGGCCGCGTGCGACGGACTCGACAGAGTCGCCAGCGACACCGACCTCTGCCTGGCGCTGCTGCGCCACACCGGTCTTTCTCTTTGACCAAAACGTCACTGAATTATGCGAAGCTCTTTACATTCCACACTCCCATACGGTTACGTGTCATGGTTCCCTCAACGAAGGGAGCACCATGCCACGTTCCAGCCCGTATCGCCTGACGCTGACCGATGCCGAGCGCACGGAGCTGCAGGCACGCGCCCGCAGATATACGTCACCGTATTCAGAAGTCGTGCGAGCCAAGATCGTGCTGTATGCCGCCGAGGGACTGGGCAACGACGAAATCGCCGCGCGCCTGGACACGCCCCGGCAGCCGGTCGGCCAGTGAGGCAGCGCACCGGTGCGCCGTACCGTGCCCGGCAACCATCAGCGCGGCGGGTGCGTTTACATCGAAAGGGTAACGCGCCCAACAGTATTGGCACCGCCCCGAGCGCAGCGCGGCCTCCGCCGCCGGCACGTCGCAGAAGCGCGCCTGCATCCCGTCGGCAACCAGAGCCCCTCTCGGCCCACATAGCGCGAAGGGCGGTTCGCTCGGTCTCACTTAATGATCAACCCGAGCGCACCAAGCTGTCGCAACCCGTGCTCGAACCCACAGATCGCGATCGAGGCAGTAAGCATGCCGAAACGGCTGCCCTCGACGAGCGGCAGCTCGAGCCAGCGCGTGATCACCGCGCGGGAGAAGTGACCATGGCTGATGAACACCACGTCGCGTGACGCCAGGTGCTGTAGCGCCAACGCGACGGCGCGGTCAGCGCGATCGGTGACCTGCGCGACGCTCTCACCGCCGGGGCATCCATGCGTCCACACCAGCCAATCAGGTTCGGTTTCGCGGATCTGCGCGGTCGTCAGGCCTTCGTAGGAACCGTAATCCCATTCCGCGACCAGTGGAGATATTTCATCGATGGTGATGTCGGCCAACCTGGCCGTGTCCAGAGTCCGTTGGCGCGGGCTGCTGACCACCAACGGGTGATCAAGTTTGACTTCACCGAGAACCCGCCCAGCGATCATGGCCTGCGCCCTCCCGGTATCGGTCAGCTCGATCTCGGTGCGACCGGTGTGCTGGCCAGACTGCGACCACTCGGTCTCCCCGTGTCGGAGCAGCAACAGCCGGTGGCTCTCCACGTCCATGCCGACCGATTATGCCAGACAGTCGCGATTCGTCCCGCGGCACGGGGAGAAGGTGACCTTCTCGCTGGGGCACGATTCCGACAAGCCCGCAAGTTCGCCCCGACCGCCCGCAACTACGCCGTGGCCCGGTTGGCCGCCGATGTCGGGCTGCGCATCAACGAGGCCTGCATGCTGGATCTGAACGACGTGCGGTGGGAGTTGGGCCGGTTCGGCAAGCTAAATGTTCCTTACGGCAAGCGTTCTCGTCGCATGGGTCCCAAACCGCGGCTGGTGCCGCTTATCAACGGCGCCGACCGCAGCTTGTGCTGGTTCATCGAGAACGTCCTCGGCTTGTTCGGCATCGAGCCGTCCGGGCACGGCACGCCGCTGTTTCCGTCCGAACGCAAAAACACCGACGGCCAGCACGATTACGGAGGCCAAATCGTCACAGTGACGTATCTCGAAGGAGTAGCCGGGAGAGGACGGAGGCGCGGTCGGTAGCACCCAGGCTCGCCATAGCGTCACTGCAGGGTCACGCGAAGGTCAGGGTTGGACGAATACGGAACAGAAAGAGTGAGAAGACCGCGGCCGCGGAACAGAAAGACTGAGAAAAGCGCAGATAGATTGAGAAGGGACAGCGGGACTCTGGCAGTTCACTAAGATGGGCTACGCGGAAGTCTTTGTGCTGCAACGGGTTTCGCTAATAAGCGACCTTATGTAAGGTAGCGGCTGATATAGCCTGCGTCCCAACCTATTTTGTATGCCGATAATTTCGGTCTGGTCTCACCCTAGTTGGCCCTTTCGCAGATGATCTGGCACGCGGCGGATTCGCGGCCGGATCTGTGTTGGATGCGCACGGCACAGGGACGGGCACTATTTGGCGGCGTCGCCGCACACCCGTTCCGGCCACTGCACTACCCGATGACCTCAGCGATTGGGCTCGGCATCCTCACCGCCGGACACCGCCACGGCTGGCCGGTCGCCGAGGGCGGGTCGGCGTCGATCACCACCGCGCTGGCCGCGATGCTCACCGACCTGGGTGGCAAGATCGAAACCGGCGTCCCCATCCAGGCGGCCTCCCAGCTACCGCCGGCCGACGCCACCCTGTTCGACCTGGCCCCGAAATCGGTCGCAGCCATCCTCGCCGACCGGCTACCGCCCCGAATCCAGCGTGCCTACAGCCGTTTTCGCCGCGGGCCCGGCGCGTTCAAAGTGGACTTCGCCGTCGAGGGTGGGGTTCCGTGGACAAACCCGCACGCCCGCCGCGCCGGGACCGTGCACCTGGGCGGCAGCTTCGCCGAGCTGGCTGCCGCCGAACGCGACGTCCATGCGGGCCGGATGCCGCAGCGGCCGTTCGTCCTAGTCGGCCAGCAGTATCTAGCTGACCCACAACGCTCGGTCGGCGACATCCACCCGGTGTGGAGCTACGCCCACGTGCCCAACGGCTATACCGGCGATGCCACCGCGGCTATCATCGCCCAGATCGAGCGGTTCGCACCAGGATTCCGCGACCGCATCGTCGGTCAGGCCGCGCGGACCACCACCGATATGCCCGCATATAACCCAAACTTCGCCTGCGGCGACATCATGACTGGCGCCAAAGACATCCGCCAACTCGCGTTTGGGCCACGAATCACCCTGTCCTCCTGTTATATTGGGGTCCCCGGCTTGTACATCTGCTCAGCGGCCACCCCGCCAGGCCCGGGCGCGCATGGCATGTGTGGGGCCAACGCCGCCCACGCGGCGCTAGTCGAGCTCGCAGGCCGGTAACCGACCCATCGATGGTCACCGCCTTGCGCAACGTCAAGCGGCCTTGGTGCCCAACGAATTAACGTCGACGGGGCCGTGCGGTCCTTGATGTCGTTGGCGATCGGCAATGCTTGATTCCAGCCTAAGATCTTTGATCGAGCTCCGTCGGAGCTGGCTAATTGAAGGTGGCTGGAACCGTGAATGGACGTCAGCATTGAAGACATTTCGGCCCTCGGCCGCGATGCTGACGCAATGAAAGACACGGCACCGCGGGAACGTCACCCGAACCGCTACTGGTCGGCGGAAGTTGCGTGTTGCGGTGCGGGGCGCCGCGGCCATGTCGTCGAGCAGTTTCGGAACCCATTGTCGGGCAGGATTGAAGTGCGGATCGGGACCCCCAACTCTCGTCAAGCGCAATTGCCGGCAAAGTCGCTGTGCAAGCACGTTTCACGTGTGACCACCCATGTAGTTGGGAGGACCGTTGAGTCACCCACCGATTGAACCGGACGCCGACCCGAGCAGGCGTGCATGGTTGGCACGTACGAATTGCAACCATGGCACCGGGTGCCCTGAATGCGAAAGTAGGCGCAACTGCGGCATCCACTGGCAGTGCCTTCTGAAAAACATTGGGACACAGGCGTTCTTGCAATGTCGGACGTGCTTTTACGTATGGTCGGTCGACACCGCAGAGCCTGACCGGCCTGCACCTGCGGCGGTGGGCGGCACCAGACGCGGTGATGCTGGCGCTGGCCCCGACGAGACGTGACGGGCGATGCCGCCGCTGCTCGCTCTGGAGGCAGCGACGACGGGGAATTGGACGACGCGGTGATTGCCATGGTTTGGCTCGGCGACTGCGCGCGCGACGTTGTGACGAGTCGGGGCGGCGATCTGATCTATGTCATGACCGCTGATTCGGTCAAGGCTATCAACAGCTTCCACCACATCGTCGCCTCGATTCCGATCGGTCCGGAGCCGAAACACATGATGATGAGTTCGGACGGCAGTCGAATCTATGTCACCGGTTACGACGGTTCACTGTCGATAATCGATCCCATCGAAATGACGGCGAAAACCATTGGTGTGCCGCGCCGTAGCGCTGCGGTCGTCAGCCCAGACGGTGAGTACATCTACCTGGCGCACGGTGAGGGGGTGGGCGACGGCAGCAGTACCTGGATCTCGGCCATCCGCGCCGACGGCGCCTCGGTTGCTCTCATCGCGGTCGAACGCTGCGCCACCGCGATGGCTCTAAGCCGGGACGGTCGCTGGTTGTATGTCGCGTCCGCTGGCCGTCGCTCTGACCATTGCGGGGGCACCATAGCGGTCATCGACACCGCCAGCCACAAAACCGTCGACTTCATTGCAGTGGATGAGGCACCGGAGAACCTCGCGGTAGACCCCGAAGGCCTCCTGTACGTCACCCACTACCACAGCAATTCCATCTCCGTAGTTGACCCTGGGACACATTGTGGCATTGCCATCGCCCTTGACGATGCTCCGATAGACGTCGCGGTCAGGCCGGAGAGCGTATTCATCTATACCGCCAACTTGCACTCAGTCACTGCGATCGATACTTCGACCGCGGCTACCGAAAGCGTCGCGATTGGTGAGCTACCACGCCGCATTAGCATCAGTGTCGACGGACGACCGCTATATGCCACCGATTTCGCTCACGGGACCGTATGGGTTCTCGACACCTCGGACAACTCAGTTGTGGCACCGTCGCGGTCGGTCCGCATCCGGCAGGAGTAGCACTTAGTCCCAGTGGCGAGTTGCTCTATGTAACGGACTCTCGCGACGGGACGCTCACCGTGATCTCGACGACGTCGGTGAAGCCCGATCCGCGGGACACGCTGTGAAGCGATTCGCCGACATGCGACTCCAGCACCGCGGTCTATGTGCTGCGTGAGGCTTCAAGCGCACGCCTGCTGGACTCCGTAGCCGACGTCGCCCAATGGCTCGGGCCACGACTGGTCGGCCACTTCGATTTCCGACAATTCGACGGGTGGCTCCGCCATCCAATCCTAACGGCCATTGCTCGGCACCGACCCCGCACTAGCGGCTAAGACTTGCAACGCAGGTGACCGGCATTACCGCTGGCGCCAACCGCATTTGGGCGCTAGCGCTGACGACGTTTGGTCGCAGGCAGCCGATGCTTTGACGGTGGGAACCGTCAGACCGCGGCGCTGCGCAAGCGCCGCTGACCGCGAGAAGGCGTGAAATATGAGGAAGAGCTTAGCTGAGCTTTCTGTTGGCATTGCGGCGGCGCTGATCTGGGCGATGCTGATCGCGCCGGCGGTATCTTTTGCCGACTCTTGTCCCCGTCAATACCACGTATCAATTGGGATTGGCTGCGGATCCGTTCGACGGAATTTCGCACGCGTGGGACGCGCTCATGGTGGGCGTAGCCGGCGGGCGGATGGCGAGCTCAGTCAACCGACCCGGCGGCGGCACCGCACGAAGCCTTCTGTAAGAGAGAGGAATAACTCATGTCCGTGATCCACTTCCACGCGTCGACCACGTCGACCCCCGAGCAATTCATCGCCGGGCTCACCGACTTCGGACCGGGCCGGTCGAAGATTTTCAAGAACAGCGCCGATTCGTATCTGATGGTGCACAACAAGGGCCCTCATCAGGCCGACGTCTCCGAGGGCTCGGGCGGCATCTGGGAAAGACTGCAGTACGACTGGTCCGATCCCGGCCACGTCAAACTCACGACCACCGACTCCAACGTGTTTGGCGGCGCATCGGGCTACACCTACACCCTCACGACTCAGCCCGACGCAACGACCGACGTGGACGTCGTCATCGTTCGCGAGGGCAGGAACCTCAGAGGACTAGTGCTGTCGGGCGTGCTTGGAACCGTCGGCAAGCGCTCCCTGGGCAGGCGTTCTCCAACAGCGTCAAGGCCATCGAAGCCCGCAACGCGGCGGACGCTGCTTGAGGATCTGCGGCGGCGGCGTCTTGATCGCTTCGCGAGGTCGAGGCGCAGCCACACACCCCGCCAGTCAGGACACGAGGAAAAGAGCGAATAATGCTGAACGCAGCCTACGGAATGCTGGCAATGTTGCCCGCGGCGTTCTGGGTCGGCCGGGTACGCGATGGTGTCGCGATGACCGCAAGCTATCCCAGTCCGATCGCCGAATCCGCAAGCAGCACTATCGATCCCGACGCTCAGGTACGACGCGCGACCAATGGCGAACCCCCCACGATGATCAGACGATTACGTGCCAAGCGGGAGCAAAGACGGCGTGAGCAAAGGGAATTCAAAGCATGGCTACAGATAACCGCGAAACCACTTTGGTAAAGTTCGTTGGCTGTCCTGGTGGCCGGAAGACGTTTTTACCTGAATTAAGTTGCGATACACCACTATTAAGACCGTCCTGGCGATCAACCACAAGGAATTGCCCGAACGTGGCTGGCACATCTTTACGGGAGTGCTGAGCCCGGGCGCCGAAATGGCGGTAATTGCCCTGCCGATCAGCTCGATCGTGGTCCTCGGGATCGTTGCCGGGGCATGGCTGGTCGTCATCGGGACCATCAAATTGCGCGTGCCTGGAAGGCGCGCAGCCCGGAGCGCGACGAACGCTCTCGGAGGATCTGCGGCGGCGTCTTGATCGCCTTGGCGAGCGTGATTGCCGCACATTGAGTGGGTTACGTGAAGCGGCTGGCAGTGATCCGGATGACCCGCGCGTGCGATCGTTGATCGATGAATTGTCCGTCCCAGTGAGCGATTCCGAGAACTCTGGGCGCGTGTGGACGTCGGGCATCGGGTGGGCGTCATCCAGATGCGCCACCCGCTGGTGGGCGAGCTCTATCTGCACCGAAACCGGTTCAACATCCCGCACTCTGGCGGGCAGCACATGCTGACTTATCGCGCCGACCCGGACAGCGACTCCGCCAAAGCGCTCGCCGCGCTGCGGTCGCTCGGCTAAGGCCCGAATACTTCCTGCGGACCTAATCCCTGGCCGGCTCGCGCCCCTCGACGGGGCCTTGTGCAGCTACAGCGCCGAGGCGTTGCCGGCAGTGTCGACCCGGCGCGGGCTGGATCATGCCCAGACATCCAGGTTGTGTTTGCGCGCGGCACCGGCGAGCCATCGGGTCCTGGACGCGTCGGGCAGGCATTTGTCGAATCGTTGCGCTCCCTTACCAATGGCAAGTCCGTGGCCGTCTATGCTGTCGACTATATCAATGGATCCGTGACCCAAGGAGATTCCGAACCATGAGTACGCCAGCGAAAACGTCGCAGAAAGTTCACGCCGATGAAAAGATCTCCGCATACGGTACCGCTCGCTCGACGATTAAGGGGGCACCGCTCAGCTCCGAAGAAGTCCGCAAGATCGACGCTTACTGGCGCGCCAGTCTCTACCTCTCTTTGGGGATGCTCTATCTGAAGGAAAATCCTCTGCTGCGCGAGCCGCTGAAAATCGAGCAAACCAAGCCCCGACTGTTGGGCCACTGGGGCTCCGAC
>JAFAID010000398.1 GCA_019236925.1 Mycobacterium sp.
GGCGGCTGACGCCGTTCCTGTGGCAGGAAATCGACGAAGGGATCCTTCCCGCGCTCTACGCGGCAACATCTCCGCAGGCCGAAGGCGGTGCCTTCTACGGCCCGCACGGCATCTACGAGGCCAGCGGCGGCGGGGTGACGACTGCCAAGGTGCCTGCGCGTGCGCGTAACGATGCCGATGGCCGGCAACTGTGGGAGATCTCCGAGAAATTAACCGGGGTCAGTTACCCGAAAGCGAATTGAGTCGCTAATCCGGCCGCGAGTTTGGGCCCATCACCCCACCGGGTAGCCGTGGAGATGGATAGCGCCGTCGGCAGGCCGAAACTCTCGTCAGGACGGAGGGGTATGGGCGCGGACAATAACGACCAAACCAGCAACGGAGACACGGGTACCGAGCAAAAGGCCTCCTCCGAAACGCCCGAACCAAGCGAGGAAGGCAAGGACAAGGTCCGGCAAATGCGGGAGGCCTACAACGACGATCGGCCGACGGCAGTGCTGCCCGGTGTCAATAACACGATCACTGGCGTCGCGGTCAACGAATGGCTTGACGATGAGGGCAACCCGAAGTTCGGGAAGGAAACGCAGCAGGAAGGGACGAAAAACGCCTGATCGTCGGTTACCGGAAACCGGGTTCTGGCTGCGGGAACCCCCGCGGACCTCGGGGGAATCTCGGGAACGGCCGCTCCGGCCCCTGTGTTGTCGTGGGCGCTTCGGTGGTCGTCGGCGGCGCTGAGGTCGTTGTCGTGGGTGCCTGCGTCGTGGTGGTCGTCGTCGGCGCCTCGGTTGTTGTCGACGGGGGTGTCCCGGTGTCCGACTCGGTCGATGACGGCGAATTGGTCGCCGGCGCCTGGGTATCGGTTGCGTTGGACGGAGCCGGGCTTTGGTTAACCGGCGCAGGCGAGGTGCTGACGCCGGGTGCCGGTCTGGTCGGAGCGCTGCCGGAGGTGTGACGCAGGGTGATCATCACCCCGGCCGCGAGGGCCAGCACCACAAGCGCGGTACCGACCATGACCACCGCAGGCCGGCGATACCAGGCGTCGGTGACCGAGCGGGTCGGCACCGATTGAGAGTCGCGATCCAAACTCGGCTGCGGCCGCGGGGCCGTCAGCCCGGCGCTGCCGCCTTGTTCCGGGTACTCACCGGGTCGCAGCGGCATGATGCCGGAGTCGTCCTCGGCCTCCGACCAGGCCAGCGCCGGTAGCGGACTGGGCTCCACCGGAATATCCGACTTCGTGGTGGCATCGGCGACCGTTCCGGCCGCCGTCGGCGCCAACGCTGTCACGTTGTCGGCCGGGCCGCGTGCAGCCCGCAACGCCGCACCGATAGCGGCGGTCAGGTGCGGTCGCGGTGCGGTGATGATGGGCGCGCCGAGCTGTTCGGACAGGGTCGTGGTGACTCTTGGGATGCTGGCGCCTCCGCCCACCGACGCGATCCCCACCAGATCTTCTATGCGAATCCCATTGCGTTGCAACGTTTCATGGACGACTGTGATGAACCTGTCCAACGGCTCGCGGATCGCGTCTTCGAGTTCGTCGCGGGTGACCTGGATGTCGCCACGGTATCCGGGCACGTCGGCAGTCACCATTGTCGCGATAGTCGACGAGAGCTCTTCTTTGGCGCGACGGCACGCGCCGCGCAGCGGAGTCAGCGAGCCGATCGCAGAGGTCGCCGACGTGTCGAACGATCCGGCCGAGGATAGCTCGTTGACGACGTGGGTCAGCAGCGCCTGGTCGATCAGGTCACCGGAGAACGCACCGTGCCGCACGGCAGGAGCGACCGCCTGGTAGCCGTCGGCGTCAAGCAGGGAGAGGGTGGTTCCAGTGCCGCCGAAATCGCACACCGCGATGATTCCGCGGCTCGGCACCCCCGGGTTCGCCTGCAGCGCGATGAGTGCCGCCACGGAGTCCGGTAGCAGCACCAATCGCCCACTCGACCACTCGGATACCCGGCCCAACGCGACCCGCACAGCATTGACCGCCTGCGGTCCCCAATGCGCGGGATGGGTGACCGCGACCCGGTCAGGCAATGCTCGTCCATCTGTCGCGGTGTAGGACAGTGCCCGTAGCGCGTCGGCGACCAGCGTCTCGCTGCGGTGGGTCGTACCGTCGGCCGCCACGATGCCGTCCGGGTCGCCCACTCGTTCGACGAAGTCGGTGATGACCAGCCCTGGCTCGTTGAGCTTCGGGTTCTCCGACGGCACACCGACTTCGGCTGGGCGTTGCCGATACAAGGTCAGCACCGCTCTGCGGGTCACCGCCCGCTCGGCGGTCACCGCCGCGAAGTTGGTGAGCCCGATCGAGAGGCCTAACGCCGGCGGTCCTACGTCAGCCATGTCGTCCAATCCGCGAGCATCGGTCACCAATTTACGGGTCGCTTGGGCTCTGCCGCGCACGTACCTTCACTGGCTCGGCCGTCCTGCGGCCCGCCTTCTAGCGAATCGTGCCGACACCTGCGATCAGCGGCAGATCGAGCGGGGTCACCCAGCCCGGCGAGAGTTCGTTGACGGCCGGCACCGCGTTGAGCGCCCGCATCCCGGTCGAGAGACAACCGGCCGCGGCTGCGTCGCGTCCGGAGCCGTCGGTGAACCGAAATGCGGTCTCCTGGGAGATGCTCGGCGTGCCCTCGATGTCGACCCGGTAGACGTCGTCTTTGGTGCCGGCCGGCCAGTCCGGTGCGGCGTCAAGGCCGATGCGGTTCACATGCTCGAGCTGGATGCGGGTCTGGCCTTTGTAGATGCCGTTGATGGTGAACC
>JAFAID010000481.1 GCA_019236925.1 Mycobacterium sp.
ACGCGCAACAGCGAACCGACGGGATGCCTAGACTACCCACCAGTTGATTGACTCCGGGCTCGTCCCGGACTGCTGAAGCGAGAACATCATGCCATCCGAGAACGGGCTCACCCGCCGCGAGGAGCTGCTGACTGTTGCCACCAAGCTCTTCGCCGCCCGCGGCTACCACGGCACCCGGATGGACGACGTCGCCGACGTGGTGGGCCTGAACAAGGCCACCGTTTACCACTACTACGCCAGCAAGTCGCTGATCCTCTACGACATCTATCAGCAGGCCGCCGAACGCACGCTGGCCGCGGTGCACGACGACCCGTCGATGTCGGCACGTGAGGCGCTCTACCAGTACACGGTGCGGTTGCTCATCCAGATCGCCGCCAACCCCGAGGGCGCGGCGGTCTACTTCCAGGAGCAGCCCTACATCACCGAGTGGTTCACCGAGGAGCAGGTCGCCGCGGTCCGCGAGAAGGAAACTCAGGTCTACGAGCACGTGCACGGACTGATCGACCGGGGTATCGCCAGCGGCGAGTTCTATGAATGCGACTCGCACGTGCTGGCACTCGGCTACATCGGCATGACGCTGGGCGCCTATCGGTGGCTGCGGCCGAGCGGACGCCGCAGCGCCAAGGAGATCGCCGCGGAGTTCAGCACCGCACTGCTGCGCGGCCTGATCCGCGACGAGTCGGTCCGGAACGAGTCACCGCTCGGGGTCAGAACCGAAATCGGTACAGCCGGTCGTAGTTAGGCGCCGCGGCTGGACATGGTCCCGCCGGACGCCTCGGGTCGGCCAGCATCCAGACTGATCGCCATGACTGACATGTTTCGCCTCGACGGAAAGGTCGCGGTGGTCACCGGCGGCGGCCGCGGCATCGGCGTGATGATGGCGCGCGGACTGCTGCAGGCGGGGGCGACGGTGTATCTGTCGAGCCGCAAAAAAGCCGAGCTGGACGCCGCCGTCGCCGAGTTGTCAGTGCACGGGCCGGTGCAGGCGATCCCCGCCGACTTGGGCACCGTCGACGGCGTTCAGGCGCTGGCCGGCGACCTGGCCGAACGGGTGGATGCGATCCACGCGCTGTTCAACAACGCCGGCGCGGCATGGGGAGCGCCGTTCGGCGAGTTTCCCGAATCGGGCTTCGACAAGGTGCTTGACGTCAACGTCAAAGGCGTTTTCCTGCTGACCCGCGCGCTGGTGCCGATGCTGACGGCGGCCGCCACCGACGACGACCCGGCGCGCGTCATCAACACCGGCAGCATCGACGGAATCGTGCCGCCGGGCCGTGGCCGGGACAACTTCTCCTACAGCGCGAGCAAGGCCGCCGTGCACATGCTGACCCAACATCTGGCCGGCGAGCTGGCGCCGCGGATTCTGGTCAACGCGATCGCGCCCGGACTTTTCCAATCCCGGATGACCAAGGAGCTGCTGCGGGCGGGGCCGGACGCGGTCGGCACCGGCATGCCGTTGGGCCGCATCGGCCAACCCGACGACATGGCGGGCATCGCCGTCTTCCTCGCCAGCCGGGCCAGCAGCTACATCACCGGCGCGGTGATCCCGGTGGACGGCGGCATCAGCGTCATCCGCTAGGACTGAGTCCCGTCCCGGTCGGCAGGGCGCCGGATGACGAGCCGGCACGTACGCAGTCCCCTTTGACTATGTATGACACAGCATATATGCTGTGTCATACGCCTATAGGGGCGTAAGGACCGAGAGACAAGGAAACGACCATGCCCACCATCGTGACCATTCCGTGCTTCTCCGGAGCGCCGTGGGAAGATCGCCAACTCGAGCCGTTCGCCGGGCGCGAGGTCCGGACGATGCGGCTTCCCGAAGGGCTCAACAACGTCGAGGCCTACGCCGACTTCGTCGCCGAGCAGGTGGCTGACCTCGACTCCTATGTGCTGGTGGGAGATTCCTTCGGCGCGGTGATCGCCCTGACGCTGGCCACCCGCCGGCCCGCGGGCCTGGTCGCGCCGGTGTTGTCCGGCGGCTTTGCGGCCAATCCGCTGCCCCGTTGGAAGGGAATCGCCTCCCGGGCGTCGCGCTTTGCGGGAGGCCCGCTCTACCGGCAGGGCACGCTGCGGTTCCACGCCTTCCAGCTGGCCTCGAAGTTCGATGCCTGCGCCGAAATCCCCCTCACTCAGAACGACTATCGGCAGCTGTTCATCGAGAACACCCCCCGGCGCAGCTACACCGCGCGCGTCACCTCCGTTATCGACTTCGACGTCCGCGACCGGCTGGACCGGGTCAACGTCCCGACGCTTCTCGTCACACCACAAGACGACAAGCTCGTGGGCGAGGACGCCGCCAAGGAGATGCTCGCCGGCATTCCCGATGCCCGCGAGGTGGTCCTGCCGACCACCGGCCACATGTTCCGTTTCACCCACCCCGACCTGTACGGGCACACCATCGCCGACTTCATCGATGCCGCGATCACGGCGCCGTTCGAACGCCGCGGTGACGGCGGTCGATAAGCTGCGGGCGTGAGACCGGGCGAGCACCTGCGCTATCTGGTCCTGGCCGCCCAGCGGGAAGGCAATCGGATGTTCGCTGCGGCGCTCAAACCGCTCGGGCTCACCCCGGCATGGGCCGAAGCGATCAGCGTGCTCGACGAACGCGAACCGTTGACCATCCGGGAGCTGGGACTGCTGTTGGTGTGCGAGGGCGAGCATCCCAGCCGTCTGGTCAACCGGATGGTTTCGGCCGGTCTGCTCACCACCGAGCCGTCACCCGATGATGATCGCGCCCGCTGGATCAGACTCACCCCCGCCGCTCGAGTCCTGCTTCCCAGGCTCCGGGAGATCGAAGACCAGATGCACACCGCAATCGAGAAGACGGTCAACTCGACCAGCCTCGAGGTCTGCCGAGCTGTCCTGGGGGACTTCATCGACGGGCTGCCCGCCGGAGAAGCACTCCAGCGACGCGTCTCTCCCTAGCTCCTCCTCGGCCGACAATTACGCCCGCGACACGCGGCTTAGGGCGTCGGAAGGTTGTTGTCACGTGATCCTGCAGTGACCGCGAACCGGCGGCGTACCAAAGATCAACGGGTCTTCAAGTTCTTGTCGAGGAAGTCGAGCTGGTCGGCGACGACGCGCTCGAACGCGTCGCCGACATAGATCTCGAAATGGCCCTCCGGGTAGAGCTTGATCTGACCCTGCGGCGCCATCGCCGCGTAGCGACGGGTCGGCCCCGACGGCGCGACAGAGTCGGTTTCGCACACGCAGAACAGGATTGGGCAGGCCACCTTTGCCGCGAGGCGACCCGGACGGTACGGCAGGATCTTCACCCCGATCCGCGCGGCGACCTCGTTTCGCAGCGACGTGCCCTCAGGCACCAGCTTCAAATAGCCGGGGTAGGCGTCGGGCGCGGTCATCAGCGCGACCTCGCCTGGATTGCCGGCGGTAGGCACCATCACCGGCGGTCTGCCGAGCCGGGCGGCGATCAGATCGCGTACGGCCAACGCCGTGACGCGGGCGCTGAGCACCGGGCTCCACGTGCCCAGCGAGGCGATGCTGTCGGTGAATGGGCACTGTGAGACGACCGCCGCGATGCCGGGTAGCCGAGCCGCCGTGGCGATCACATGGCCGCCGCTAAAAGATGTGCCCCACAGGCCAATTCGGTTTGGGTCAATCCCCGCCAGGGTGCGGGCGTAGGCGACCGCAACCGTCCAGTCCTGCAATTGCATGCGGATGTCGAGCAGTTGGCGCGGGGCGCCCTCGCTGTCGCCGAAGTTTCGGTAGTCGAACACCAGGCAGGCGTAACCGGCCGCACAAAAACGTTCGGCGTAGGCGTCCAGCCGCATGGTGCGAACCGCCCCCAGCCCGTGGGCCATCACCAGCAGCGGTGCATCGCCGTCGCTCGCCGGCCGATACAGCCACGCGCTGATCCGGTCGCGGCCCGAGTTGAACCAGACATCTTCACGTTGCATGCTCACGGCTCCTAATCCTGCATCACTGGCAGCGCTCCCGGTCGAGTGTGGTACACCGGCGCCATGACCTCGAGTGTGCTACGGGCCGTGTCGTCGCTGGTGGGACCGAGTCATGTCAGCACCGATCCCGACGTGCTGGCCGGCCGCAGCGTCGACCACACCGGCCGCTATCGCGGACGCGCCAGTGCTCTGGTGCGTCCGGGATCGGCCGACGAAGTTGCCGAGGTGCTGCGGGTGTGCCGGGACACCGGCGCGCACGTCACGATCCAGGGTGGTCGCACCTCCTTGGTGGCCGGCACCGTCCCCGAGCACGACGATGTGCTGTTGTCGACCGAGCGGCTTTGCGCCATAAGCGATGTCGACACAATCGAACGCCGCGTCGAAGCCGGAGCGGGGGCCAGCTTGGCCGCGGTGCAGCGGGCGGCGACGGCGGCCGGGCTGGTGTTCGGTGTGGACCTGTCGGCGCGTGATACCGCCACCGTCGGGGGGATGGCGTCGACCAACGCCGGCGGCCTGCGGACCGTGCGTTACGGCAACATGGGCGAGCAGGTCATCGGCCTGGACGTCGCTTTGCCCGACGGGTCGGTGGTACGACGGCACTCCCGCGTCCGGGCTGACAACACCGGCTACGACCTGCCGGCGCTGTTCGTCGGCGCCGAAGGAACGCTGGGCGTGATCACCGCGCTTGACCTGCGGCTGCGTCCTGATCCGCCGCATCGAGTGACCGCCGTGTGCGGCTTCGAGGACCTCGACGCGCTGGTCGACGCCGGCCGGTTGTTTCGCGACCTGGACGGCATCGCCGCCCTGGAATTGATCGATGGCCGGGTCAGTGCGCTGACCGGGGAGCATCTGGGTGTCGCTTCGCCGGTGCGCGGTGACTGGCTGTTGTTGGTGGAACTGGCATCTGATCACGATCAGACCGAGCGCCTCGCCGACGCGCTAGAGGAAGTGCGGACATGCGGCGAACCGGCGGTGGGCGTCGATCTTATTGCGCAACAACGGCTCTGGCGGCTGCGGGAATCGATAGCCGAGGTCCTCGGCGTTTACGGACCGCCGGTGAAGTTTGACGTGTCGCTGCCGCTGCCGGCGGTCGCCGGGTTCGCCCGCGACGCGGATGCGCTGCTGGGCCGCCACGCGCCGGACGCCATCGGCGTGCTGTTCGGCCACATCGGGGAGGGCAACCTGCACCTCAACGTGCTGCGCTGCAGCGAGAAGCAGGAGCGCGAGCTGTATGCCGCGATGATGGACCTGATCGCCGAGTGCGGCGGCAACGTCAGCTCCGAACACGGGGTCGGCAGCCGCAAACGGAAGTATGTCGGCATGTCGCGCGGGCCCGCTGATATCGCGGCGATGCGAACGCTCAAGACCGCCTTCGACCCGACCGGCTACCTCAATGCCGCAGTGCTGTTCGACTAATCCGGTCCCGCTTTGATTCCCACCGCGTGGCGCAGTTGGGCCAAGAACTGATCGGCGTCGTCGCTGCGGATCATGTAGTGCGAAATCGCCACTCGGATCGCGGTGGCCGCTTTCACCGCGGCGTTGGGGCCGGGCATCAGCCGCTGCAGACCATCCCGCATCTGCGGGATGACATGTGAGAACTGGCTGATGACGTGCTCGGGCTCGATGTCGACCATGCGCACGCCCGTGTATGAATGCTGGTACTCGACGATGAACCGCAACGCGGCGTCGAGCTTGTCGGCGCCTTTGAGCCCGGCCGTCGCCTTGCTCAAACCGCTTTCGAAGCCCTGCCGTTCGTAACGGGAGAACGCCGAGAGTAACTCCTCCTTCGAGGCGAACCACCGGTAGAGCGTCGGCCTGGACACCCCGGCCTGGGCCGCGACGTCAGACAGGCTGAGCTTGCGTTTGCCGTTGCGGCTGAGAACCTCAGCGGTGGCCGCGAGGATCCGCTGCTGCGTCGAGGTGTCGCCTTCGATGGTCGACGTCTGCTCCATACCCAAACTTTACAAAAATACCCCGAAGTGTCACGCTGTTTTCGTGCCACTGGTAGCTGACCACCAAATCTTAGCCGGGGCCCAGCGCATCGCTGCAGATCGGCGCTCGTCGTGAACCAATCCAGGGCCGTCGTGATTACCGAAGCCTCATCGCCCGTCGCACTTGCGACTGCGGCGCGGTTAGCGGCCGGCGGGGATCTGGTGTTGATGGGAACCCGCCGGACCGACATCTGTGAGCGGTTCGCGGCCCGACTTCGATCCGATGGCGCGGCGGCGTTCGCCGCTTACCTGGATCTCGCCGATCCGTGCTCCATCGATCGGTTCGTTGAGTCTGCCGACTACCTGATCGGGTCGGTCGACGTGCTGGTCAGTAGTGCAGGTGTGGCTGACGGTTCGTGGGTTGGCGCGCAACACTTTGCGGAACAAGTCATCCCGCCGATGATCGATCGCGGACGCGGTGACGTGGTGTTGATCGGCCCCTCGACAGGCCGGTCTCGTCGGAGGCTGGAAACCTGGCTCGCCGGCTTGGACGCCGAATTCGTCGGCACCGGCGTACGCGCCTCGATCATCCGATCAACGGAATCGATGCCGCCAGACGATGTTGGATATCTGGTCGCGGCGGCAATCGACGCGCACCTGCGGGTCGTCGACGTCATCCCGTCAGGCAGCGAGAGTGCGACTAGCGACGGTTTGACCCGAGAATTGCGTCGCTAGTTACACTTTCGCGGCTACCCCGGCCGGCGGCGTACCAACACCGACTGCTGAATGCTGCCCACGGCGCCGGTCTCATCGAACAGGGTGCCCACCGTGGTGCCGATGCCGTCTGGCCCGTAGTTGGTTTCGGCGCGAATACCGGTCCAGTCGCCGTCGGGAATCCGGTGCACGTGGACGACGAGGTCGTTGTTCAGGAATGTCCACTTGGTGATGTCAAGTTTGGAGCCGATGCCGTTGGCGCAGTCGGCGACCGCGAACAGCCGCTCCAACGGCGTCATCACCTCGCCGTTGACCAGATCCACCGTCGGCTTGATCCAGGATTCTCCCGGACCATCGTTAAGGGGTTTGGTCAGCCAGCGCCAGTCCAGACTGTGCACATAGTTGCGGTCCCAATCCTTTTCGAGGTTGCGGCTGCGGGCTTCGCTCACCGGGCGCGGCAGCGGAGTGGCCGCGTGCACCAAGTCAGCGGTGTCCAGCTGCTGCAGCCGCCAACCGCTGGCCCGGGCCGTCGGACGGGGCTGACCGTCCGGGCCCAGCGCCAGCATCTCGGCACTGATCAATTCGATCTGTTTGCCGGGCCGCTCGACCTGCGAGCGAACCCACAAGTCGCCTTCGGCCGGCACCGGCCCCAGAAGATCGACCGCAACCCGGCTGAGCCGGGTGTCTTCGCGCGCCACGCACCGCTCGAGAGCCCGGACCAACAGCGCCGACACCGGTGCCGCATGCTGCAGCGCCGCCGACCATGTGCTCCTCACTAGGTCTGTGGCACAGAACTTTTCGCCCAACGGGCCGGCGTCATCGACCACCTCGTAATAGGAATCGGTCATCGTTTACCTTTCAGGGCAGGCCGGCGCCTGGAGTATCCACTATCACGGTGTCGAGCCGGGAGAGCCGGGTACCGATCAGCCGTTTGGGGTACGCGTCGGTGCTCGACAGCATGAACAATGTGCGCCGCGCGGAGCCGCCGAGCATGCAGGCGATCGCGGCGCGGTCGCCGATGTCGATGCGATGCGTGACCTCGCCGCCCTCTGTGATGCGCTCGAATTGGTGTGCCAGCGTCATCGACGTCCACACGCCGCCGTCGGCGTCGAGACTGATGCCGTCGGGCGGCCCGTCGAGGCCGTCGGCGAAGACTCGCCGGTCCGAAAGCTCGCCGCCGTAACCGATGCTGAACGCGCTCAGTCGCCGGCCGATCGATTCCGCGACGATCAGGGTTTTGTGGTCGGCGCTGATCGCCATTCCGTTGGGGAAGTCCAGATCTTGCGCCACCACGCTCACGCTGTCGTCGGGATCGACTCGCAAAATGACGCCGCCATGGAAGGCCTGCGACCCGATGTAGGCGCGGCCGAGATGGTCGACGACCATATCGCCCAGGTCGGCCGGTGCAACACCGCTCAGATCGGCGATGGTGGTGACGGTTTCACCGTCGTAGCGCAGCAGCTGCCGGTTCTCGGTCGACACGATCAGCAGCGAGCCGTCCGGCCGGAATCCCAGACCTGAGGGAGTATGTCCGGGCAGCGGCAACGTCGTCAGCGAGCCATCCGGGTCCACGGTGTGCACGGCCTCGCCCAGCATGTCGGAGAACCACAGCATCCCCTCGAACCAGCGCGGGCCTTCACCGAAGCAGAAGCCGGTGGCCAGCGGTGTCAGCCCCTCAACGGACGCGGTCATCGAGCGCATCCAATTCTCGTGCGATCGCCGCGTGGTAGGCGTCGATCTTGGCGGGGTTGACTTGCTCGAACAACGCGTCGGGTAGCGGTGCGTGTTTGTAGGCCTCGATCGTCATCATGCGGGTGAACAATGTGATCTCCTCACCCGGTCTGGTGAACTGGTATTGGACCGTGATCCGGCCCTCCATGCCACCGTTGCCGTCGCGGTCATGCCCAAGCCGCCCAACGGAATTGAACATCCACAAGTTCGGCCGCATCGCGATCGCCAGATGCCAGGTGAAGATTCGGTCGCCGTCCGCGCCGGACTCTTGCCAGGTGTCGCCGACCTTCAACGGCAGTTCGTCGGGCAGGTTTGCGATGTGCGCGCTACCCGGATAGGTCTTCGTCCAGTTCACCGGGTTCGTGACGAAGTCATAGATGGTCTCCGGCGATCGCGCGAAGGCGGTTTCCGAACTCGTGGTCACAATGCCCAACTGCGTCGCTCCTTTGCGGCGGTACGTCTGACCGGGCCGATCGCCCGGCCGGCTTTACAGATTATCGTATAAGTGTCACGCAGTACTTTTGCAGGGATACTTCTCGGCGCTGAGCAAAGGAAAGCGGCAGATGCATTTCACCATCACCCACCCGATGCACCGCCACCCGTACAACCCGGAATTGGTCAGCGGCGAGGGTATTGCCGCGGTCGCCGCGGCCGCGGAAGCAGCCGGATTCCACGGCTTCGGTTTCACCGACCACCCCGCGCCGACGCAGCGCTGGCTCGAGGCCGGCGGGCACGACGCGCTGGACCCGTTCGTCGCGATGGCTTTCGCCGCGGCTCGGACCACCACATTGCGGCTGATCCCGAACATCGTGGTGTTGCCGTACCGAAACCCGTTCGTGGTGGCCAAGTCTGGTGCATCGCTGGATCTGCTTTCCGGCGGTCGATTCACCCTTGCGGTCGGAGTCGGTTATCTCAAGCGGGAGTTCGCCGCGCTGGGCGTTGACTATGACCAGCGGGCCGAGCTGTTCGATGAGGCCCTGGACGTGATCCGGTCAATCTGGACCGCGGACGACGTCTCGTTCGAGGGCAAGCACTTCACCGCGCACGGGATCACCGCGCACCCGCGACCGGTGAGCGATCCGTATCCGCCGATCTGGGTCGGCGGCAACACCGCGGCCGCGCGCCGGCGCGTTGCGCAGAAGGGCGACGGCTGGTGCCCGTTCCCGGCGCCTGCGGTGCTGGCTCAGACTGCTCGCACCGCGACCCTCGATTCGGTGCAAGGCCTGGCCGACGGCATCTCCGATCTGCGCCGGCGCGTCGATGGAGCGGGCCGGGACTGGTCGAAGTTCGATGTGGTGTTCACCAACTTCGACGGCGGCAACCCGGCCGACGACGACTTCAACGCCGACGCCTACCTGACCGGGATGGAAAAGCTGGCCGCGCTGGGTGTCACCTGGCTGCAGGTGGGGTTGCCGGGCGACAGCGTGGCGCACGTGACCGACACCGTCGAGCGGTTCCAGAGCCTGGTGATCGACGCGAGCTGAGATCGAGTGGGCGTAGACAGGCATTCGTAAGGCTTTACAAGGTTCGACGAAAATGTCACGCTCGCTAGGTGACGACGGAATCTGAACAGACGCATTGGTCGGTTTCCGGCCTTCTCGACTTATTCGATGTGCGGCCCGAGCAAACGGACCACTTCACCGGCGACACCGGGATCGCCGGTGCGGACGAACGGCAGGTGGTGGAAGGCACGCAGGTGCTCGCGCAAGCGATCGTCGCGGTGGCGAGACGGTTTCACGACAAGTCGGTTCGGTCGGCGCACGCTGTGTTCTCCCGCGCCGTAATGGTAGGTCCGCCAGTCGAATTCGACGTCGACGTGGTCCACGAAGGCCGCTCCACCGCGACCGCGGTTGTCGGTGTGAATCAGAACGGCCGACGCTGCATCACCGTCACCGCGTTTGTCGATGTGCCCTCGGCCGATGTCATTCGCCACCACTTGCCTCGCCCCGACGTGGTCGCGCCCGCCGACGCGAACTTCTCGCCGATGCCGATGGCCGGGCGGGAACTACGGCTGGTCGACGTGGTCGACGTCAACAGCCCCGACGAAGTCGGTCCGCCGGAGCTGTACGCCTGGCTGCACTACGACCCGATCCCGACGCGCGACGATTTGGCCAAGGCGCTGATCGCCTACTTCACCGGGCACCTGGGGATCTCGACCACGATGCGTGCCCACGAAGGCATCGGTACCAGCCAGTCGCACTTGACCGTGTCCACCGCGCCGCTGACGGTCACGGTGAGCTTTCACGAGCCGGTGTCCTGGTCGGGCTGGTTGCTGTACACGCACGAGAGCACCCAGGCCGGCGCGGGCATGTCATATGTCCGCGGCGCGGTGCACACCGAGGAGGGTGAGCTGATCGCCTCGTTCGCGCAGGAAGCGATGATTCGCCCGCTGCGCACCACCGACACCGCAATCAAAACCGAGGCGCGGCTTTAGCAGTCATGGATTTCGCGAGCGTCGAACTCTCCACGGAGGACCAGGATTTCCGCGATCGGTTGCGGGCGTTTCTGGCCGTCCACGTCACCGACGAAGTGCGCCGACGGGACCGGGAGAGCGGGGACAATTTCGACGAGGGCGTGCACCTGGCGCTGGGTGCCGAGGGTTACTTGGCCGCCGACTGGAAAGACGAATCCGAGGGTGGCTTCAACGCGTTGCGCCGGCGGATCTGGGACTTGGAGATCGGTAGGGCGCACACGCCGTGGTTCCACTGGGGCACCACCGCCATGGTGGCGCGAACGCTGCGAGAGTTCGGATCCGCCGAAGTCGCCCACGAGGTGCTGCCCGGGGTGCTATCCGGCCACATCCGGCTGTGCCTGGGTTACACCGAACCCGAGGGCGGCTCCGATGTGGCGACATGCAAGACCCGCGCGGTTCGCGACGGCGGATGCTGGGTTATCAACGGCTCCAAGATGTTTACATCCAATGCCCACAACGCCAAATACGTCTTCCTGCTTACCAACACCGATCCGGACGCGCCGAAACACAAGAACCTGACCATGTTCCTGGTGCCGCTGGACTCGCCGGGGATCGAGATCCAACCGATCCGCACCATCGACGGTGACCGGACCAACATCGTCTACTACAGCGACGCGCGGGTGGACGACAAATACCGAGTCGGTGAGGTCAACGGTGGCTGGTCGGTGCTGCGGGCGGCGCTCGACGTCGAGCATGGGACGGTCGAAAGCGAGCCCGACGGCCTGCAGAAGATTGCGGTGATGAGCGAACATCTCACGCTGATGGCCGAGGCGATCGATGAGATCGCCGCGTTGGTCGCGCGACAGGGCGCCGACGGCCGCCGCCTGCTCGACGACACCTCGGTGGCATATCGGCTGGGCCGCAGTATTGCCCGCACCGAGGCGGCGTTGAGCACCCCCGGAATGTTCGGGCGGGTGGCGAATGCGCAAACCATGCGTGATGTCGCACCGGAGCTGATGGACATACTGGGCACGGCGTCGGCGTTGCCGGTCGACACCAACGGGGCTGCCGATGACGGTGGCGCCGAATACATTTTCCGGCTGGCCTCGCCGACCGGGATCTACGGCGGCACCCTCGAGGTCTTCCGCAACATGATCGCGCAGCACGAGCTGGGTCTCGGGCGCCCGAACTATTCGCCGCCGGTGTCCTGAGGCGCCGCGGATTCGGGCAGTTCGGCGAGGACCTCGGCGCGGCCGGCGTCGAAACTGAGGAATCCCTTGATGGGCAGGCTTTCTGGTGGCGGGTCCGGATAGCTCCACGCCACGTCGTCGACTTTCGCGTCGCCGATCACGGCCGACCAGTAGGTCGCGACGCCCTTGTAGTTGCAGTACGTCGAGGTGTCCGTCTGCCGCAGCAGGTCGGTGTGCACGTGCGACGGATCCACGTAGAGGCGAGGTTCCAGCGCCGTCTCGAACACGATCACGGTGTCGTCGGTGTCCACCAGCGTGGTTCCGGCAACCTTGACGCGCAGACGCCGCCTGGTCGGGCGGCAGTCGACGCGGTGGTACGGGTTGGGTGGATAGTGCACCAGCGTGCGTCCCTCTTCGATCCAGGTGTCCACCGCGTCCCACGGCACATGGACGAAACCGGGCGCCTCCGCAACCGGCTCGCTGGGCAGACCGTGCACGTCGTCTGCGCGAAATGCATAGCTGAGCGGCCGATTTCGCCGGTGCACCAACAGCGCCCGTTCGGTGTCGATCACCATGCTCCCGTCGCGCAAAGCCTGAACGCGTCGCGGATGCGGCTCGACATAGACGACATCGGCGGGCAACCGGGGTGAAAACCACCCGGCGGGCTCACTGCTGAGCGGCCCGCGCCCGGCGACCAGACTCACACGCAACACGGTATGCGGTTGCGCATCGACGAGCCACCGCCGCCGGGAAAAGCGCAACATCGGGTCACTGGGCGCTGGATGCCTGGGCGGCATTGTGCCCGAGTACTGCTCGGGCGTGCTGGACCTCCCGGATCGGATTTACCTGAATGGTAAGCAACTAATTACTCACATTCTTAATAATTGTTCACGGTGACACCTACTGATACGACTTACAAATGTCGCATGAAGTGTAAATAGTTGAATCACTTAACTATGAGTGGAAATTATTTCCGCCATTTTCCTGACAGGTTCAGTGTCACCGGAGACAATAGCGTTTGTGGAGCAGTTCGAGCAGCGCCACGACACGAATGACGCTCAACCGTCGAGGAAGACACCGAAACAGTTGTCGGCCGGCGTCGCGCTGGATCTCTTACTAGATACCGCCGCAATAATTGACGTGAGCGACACAAATTGTTTCGCAAACCAGGCATTCGCAGCCATGCTTGGCTACTGGCAAAAAGCGATCCCCGAGTTGGCGGTTGAAGACATTTTCGCCGTCACCCCGACCAATGAATACCTGCTGTCGGCAATCCGTGCAGACGCCGAGCAGATCGTAGATTTGGTGCGCTGCGAAGGGCGGCATGCCGGCCAAGATCAGCAAGGATCTCTGAGCCGCCATGTACTGCCGCAACGCTCAGATGACACCGACACCGACGGAGGCTAGGCTCCGATGGCCCCAAGCACCCCAACCTCATCAGCGGCTCTGCCGGCATTACAGTCGCCGCTTGACCATCCCGCCGTGACACAGCAACCCGACCGCGCGACACTGACCGACATTGCGCTCGATCTGTTTAGGTGGCGGGGTTATGACGCCACCACCCTGGATCAAATCGCCGCAACTGCCGGCGTCACATCGCAGGACTTTGCCCGATATTTCGCGACGAAGGATGCCGTGATCATGGGGCTCGCCGATGAGGTCTTACAAGCCGGTGTCGCCTCCCTGGCCGGAGTTGCACCCAACACGGACCCACTCGACGCGCTGCTCATCGTCCACACCGAGACGCTGACGGCGATCGCGAATGGTGTCGGTGTCATGACGCGTGAGCGGCTGGTCCCATTGGCCCACATCCTCACGGCGCACCCGCACTTGCGGGAACAAGTCAGGGCCCTGCGCAGGCGTGTACTGACGGTTCCACTTGCCGAGCACACCAGTGTCGCCCCCGATGACCGGCGCATGCGCCACGCGTTCACGATGTGGGCGGCGATCGTGACGGGGTCCTACAACTACCTTGACAGGGCTGGCCTCTACTTTGACAAGGCCGGCTTCGGCCCAAGCGGCGATGGCCGGGTCCCCGAAGTGATGGTTCAACGACTGAACGAGACCTTCGCCCAGGTGACCGGGCGGGAACCTCCTCAGCAAGCGCTCGCGTTGGCGTCGGCGCCACGGGCGAAGGGAGCGTAGCGCCAGCCCGCGGCTCGTGCGACCCCGAAATCATCAGGCGGTTCAGGTACGGGTTGAGATCGCCGCCATACGCTGATGACCCGGTGCGCTAGGCCGCGCAGCACCCCCACGATGGCATCGTTTGTTGCTGTAGCGGAGTCGACGAGAGGATGCCGAGCATGGCGGGTCCAATGGAAGGCATCAAAGTCGTCGAGCTCGGGGTCTGGGTGGCCGGGCCTGCGGCGGGCGGCATCCTCGCCGATTGGGGTGCCGACGTCGTCAAAATCGAGCCGCCGAGCGGCGACCCCGGCCGGCTGTTCGGCCGCATGCTGGGGCTCGACATCGATGTGAGCCCACCGTTCGAGATGGACAACCGGTCCAAGCGCAGCATCGTCCTCGACCTGACAACCGACAGCGGTCGTGAAATCGCTCTCGAATTGATCAGCGGCGCTGACGTGTTCGTCACCAACGTCCGCCCCGGCGCACTGGCGCGCCTCGGATTGGACTTCGCGTCGATCGCTGCTGATCACCCCCGCCTGGTCTACGGGCTGATCACGGGCTACGGCGAGACCGGCCCGGATGCCGACCGGGCGGCCTACGATATCGCGGCGTTCTGGTCGCGGGCCGGGCTAGCGCATCTGCTGACCCGGCCGGGAGACACGCCGCCGTTTCAGCGCGGCGGCATGGGCGACCATTCGGCAGGCATGACGCTGGCGGCGGCGATTTGCGCGGCGTTGGTGGCCCGCGATCGAACCGGCTCCGGCCAGCTGGTAACCACCTCGTTGTATCGGCAGGGTGCCTACACCGTGAGCTTCGACCTGAACACCTACCTGATGACCGGTCAGCCCATCGCCGTCGGACAACGGGAGACGATGGGCAACCCGTGCATGAACAACTACGCCGCAGCGGATGGCCGGCGGTTCTGGATCGTGGGGCTGGAAGCCGAGCGGCACTGGCCGCCATTGTGTCGCGCGGTCGGCCGCGCGGAGTGGTTGACCGATCCGCGCTTTTCCTCTGCGCGGTCACGCGCCGTCAACGGCGTCGAACTGATCGCCGAGCTGGACCAGATCTTTGCCACCAAGCCCCTTGACGAATGGGCGGAGATCTTCGCGACCGAACCGGATTTCTTCTGGTCACCGGTCAACACCGTCGAGGATGTCGTTGCCGACGAGCAGTTCCACGCCGCCGGCGGGATGGTCGACGTACCCGACGGGCAAGCCACAGTGCCGATGGTCGCGACACCGGCGGATTTCCACGGCACGCCGTGGGAGCCGCGGTCGACTGCGCCGGATCTCGGCGCGCACACCGACGAAATTCTCGCCGAGCTGGAGGCGCGGCGCACCTCCTAACCCTATCCCAAACTTTACAGATTGATGTAAAAGTGTCACGCTGGGTCCGCCAGGACGGATGTGTCCGGAGAACCGGCGGGACGTTCGATCTGCTGAAGGGATGCGATGAGGACCTTCGAGATGGACTTCGAGAAACTGCGGACGCCGGCTCCGCACCGCGACGGTGGGGCGGTCAAATATCGGCTTGACGTCGTCGCCTCCAGCCCCGCCGACGTGGTGTGCTCCGCCGGGGGATGGCTGTACGACCGGGTGCGGGCCGGCTGGGAGGTCACCGTGCTGTTACCGCAGCAATCCGATACCCGCCCGTTGCAGATCCTGGGAATGCAAGCAGCCGAACTCGATTCGCAGATCCCGCCCGCCAGCACCGGATGCGCGGCCCGCGGCCTGGCGGTCAGCGCAGACATGTTCGCATCTGATCTACGAATTCGGCAGGAGGTGCTCAAGGCGCTGGATCGCAGGATGACGGAAGTCACGCTCTGGCATGACGGTTGGCCCCTGGCTGTCGGGCACCGGACAACAACCGTGCAGCATGTGCTCAGCGGCGCCGCACGCGCATTCAAGCGTCATGCCCTCAACGCGGCCGGCCTTCCGGACGCCGTCGGCCCGACCGAGACACTGCGCAGCGACATGAAAGCCTGCTTACCCGTCCATTCCGAACTGATTCCGGTCGGCTGATGCGGAAGTACCACAGCCACACGCTGCTTTACCTGCACGAGACGATTGCGCTGGGTTCTGGAACAAGCGACCGCTTCACCGAGGTATTCGTCGACACCTACCAGCCGATGATGCAAGAACTGGGTGCCCGGCTGTTCTGCCTGTGGGAAACCACCCCCTACAACGGGCACTGGCCGCAAGTGACGATCATCTGGGAGATCGACACGTTCGCCGACTACGCGCGCATCGGCGCGGCGCAGGCACGCGGCGGCAGCCACCAGGCCGCTGCCGGGAAATGGTCGGCATTCCTCGCCGACATCGGCGCCTCGGGAGAGGGACGAATCATGTACCCGGGGCCGAGCAACAAGACGCTCGCCCAATTGCACGATGCCAATTTCAGTGCGGCGGTGGTGATTCAAGAAATCATGCAGACCAAACCGGGCCGTCAGGACGACTACATCCGCGAGCTGGAGCGACTTTACGTGCCGTGGTCGGAGCGCACCGGCAAACGCTGGCTGGGATCGTTCACCACCACCTTCCGCTACAACGAGGTCATCCACTACTGGGCGCTCGACGGTGGTTGGGAGTGCTTCGCCGAGCACTATCCGTCGTGGAAGG
>JAFAID010000486.1 GCA_019236925.1 Mycobacterium sp.
GCGTGGCTACGACGAGTCGCTGTGGCGGCTGCTGTGTGAGCAGGTCGGCGCCGCGGCTCTGGTGGTGCCCGAGGAATGCGGCGGCGCCGGCGGCAATCTCGGTGACGCGGCCGTGGTCCTCGAAGAACTCGGCAAGGCCCTGGTACCCAGCCCGCTGCTCGGCACCACGCTGGCCGAACTGGCGCTGCTGGCCGCCGACGAACCCGACACCGAAGCGCTGGGCGCACTGGCCGAAGGCGCGTCGATCGGCGCGCTGGTGCTGGACCCCGGCTACGTGGTCAACGGCGACATCGCCGACATCGTCATCGCCACCAACGACGGCAAACTCGACCGATGGACGGCGTTCAACGCCGAGCCGCTCCCCTCCATGGACCCCACCCGGCGACTGGCCCGCGTTACGCCGCAGAGCACCACACCGCTGGGCGCCGATCCCGGCATCGCCGATGTCGCCGCTATCCTGCTGGCCGCCGAGCAGATCGGCGCGGCGACACGCTGCCTCGAACTCACCGTCGAATACACCAAGGAACGGGTGCAATTCGGCCGGCCGATCGGCAGCTTCCAGGCGCTCAAGCACCGGATGGCCGATCGCTACGTCGCGGTGCAGGCCGCCCGTGCGGTGGTGAACGATGCTACCGACGCGCCGTCGGCGACGTCGGCGGCGCTGGCCCGGGTCGCGGCCACCGAGGCGTTGAGCACGGTGGCCGCCGAGGGAATTCAGCTGCACGGCGGCATCGCGATCACTTGGGAACACGACATGCAGCTGTACTTCAAACGGGCGCATGGCAGTTCGCAGCTGCTGGGTCCGGCGAGTGTGCATCTGCGACACCTCGAGTCAGAGGTGTTCTAGCCTTGGCGATATGAGCGATCACGTCGCACTGCGCGCCGGCGTCCCGCCGTTCTACGTGATGGACGTCTGGCTGGCGGCCGCGGAGCGCGAGCGCAGCCACGGCGATCTGGTGAACCTGTCGGCGGGGCAACCGAGTGCCGGGGCTCCGGAGCCGGTACGCGCTGCCGCCGCTGCGGCGCTGCATCTCAATCAGCTCGGCTACACGGTGGCGCTGGGTATTCCCGAGCTGCGCGCGGCGATCGCGACGTCGTATCTGGATCGGCACGGCTTGCAGGTCGACGTGGACGACGTGGTGGTGACGACGGGCTCGTCGGGCGGCTTTCTGCTGACCTTCCTGTCCTGCTTCGACGTCGGCGACCGGGTGGCGGTCAGCAGTCCGGGGTACCCGTGCTACCGAAACATATTGGCGGCGCTCGGATGCGAGGTCGTGGTGGTCGAATGCGGGCCGCAGACCCGATTTCAGCCCACCGTGCAAATGCTCGCCGAGCTCGACCCGCCGTTGCAGGGCGTCGTAGTAGCCAGCCCGGCCAACCCGACTGGAACGGTCATCCCGCCAGCGGAACTCGCCGCGATCGCATCATGGTGCGATGACTCGGGGGTGCGGCTGATCAGCGACGAGGTCTACCACGGATTGGTCTATCCGGGCGCGCCGCAGACCAGCTGCGCTTGGACCATGTCGCGAAATGCCATGGTGGTCAACAGCTTTTCCAAGTATTTCGCGATGACGGGATGGCGGCTGGGCTGGCTGCTGGTGCCGTCAGAGTTGCGCCGAGCGGTGGACCGCCTGACTGGAAACTTCACTATCTGCCCGCCGGTGTTGTCGCAGCACGCCGCCGTCGCGGCATTCACCCCCGAAGCCGTCGAAGAAGCGGACGGCCATCTGCACCAGTACACAGCCAATCGCGAGATGCTGCTCGACGGTCTGCGCCGAATCGGCATCGACCGGTTGGCGCCCACCGACGGCGCGTTCTACGTCTATGCCGACGTCTCCGACTTCACCGCGGATTCGATGGTCTTCTGCTCAAAGCTGTTGGCCGACACTGGGGTAGCGATTGCTCCCGGCATTGATTTCGATCCTGAGCATGGCGGTTCGTTCGTCCGGCTGTCTTTCGCCGGGCCGACGAGCGATATACAGGAAGCGTTGCGCCGGATCGGGTCGTGGCTGCCGGGTCAATAGGGCTGCGGCACACACCCTGCCGCGTCGCGGCCAGCTTGAGCTCGAACGTTTATCTCATCGTGTTCTAGATGTGACGGCGGTCACTCACTGTTGTTTGACGTGAACTGAGTGCCGTAGGCGCACTCGCAACAGATGAGGCGTGAGGTGCCGGCACTGGAAGATCGTCGTGGCTGCATTTCGCCCGCGCCGATGTGGCGGCGCGTGCTTGTCGCTGCGGGCGTGTCCATGCTTGTCGCTTGGGGCGTGTGCGTGGCGCGTGCTGCCCCGTGGGCCCCCGCCGCGGTGCTGCGCGTCGGCAGCTATCAAGGGATTCCCGGGCAGTACTCGAGCATCCAGGCAGCCGTCGACGCCGCCCGGCCCGGGGACTGGGTGCTCATCGGTCCGGGCGACTACCACGAGACCGGCAACCGCGTCCCTCCCGGGGCCGTCGGCGACGACATGGCGGGGGCCGCCGTGCTTGTGACCACGCCCAACATCTGGATCCGCGGTATGGACCGCAACAGGGTCGTGCTCGACGGCACCAAGTCGGGGGCGCCTCAGTGCAGCTCGGCGCCGGCCGACCAGAACCTCGGCCCGCTCGATTCCAACGGCCTCCCGTCGGGGCGCAACGGCCTGATCGTGTTCAAGGCGTCCGGCGTCAGCGTGGAGAACCTGACCGCCTGCAACTTCATCTCGGGCGACCTCACCCCCGCCGATGAGATCTGGTTCGACGGCGGCGGCTCGAGCGGCACCCAGCGGATCGGAAGCTGGCGCGGCGCGTACCTGTCGGCCACCTCGAGCTACTACGGCGGCGAGAACCAGAACACCCAGTACGGCATCTACGCCTCCAACACCACCGGGCCGGGGCTGTTCACACAGGTGTACGCCAACAACATGGGCGACGCCGGGTTCTACATCGGCGCCTGCCCGGACTGCAACACGGTCCTCGACCACGCCCACTCCCAGAACTCGGCCGAAGGATATTCGGGAACCAATTCCGGCGGGCGCCTGATCATCCAGAACTCCGAGTTCGACCACAACCACGTGGGGTTCTCCACCAACAGCCAGAACAACGACGACCAACCCTCGCCCCAGTCCGGCCACTGCCCGCGTAACGAGACCGGTCCGACCGGGACTCATTCGTGCTGGCTCCTCACGCACAACTCCATACACGACAACAACAACCCAAACACGCCCACCAGCCCCGCCGTCACCGGCCTTCCGGTGGGAACCGGCGTCATGATCTCCGGAGGCCGGTTCGACACCGTCGATGCCAACGACATCCACGACAACGGCGCGTGGGGCGTACTGCTGGTCCCCGATGTCGACACCGAGACCCCGCCGCCGATCGCCCACTGCAAAGGCGGCTTCGGCCTGTCGGCGTTGTCGTTCTGCTACTTCGAAACCTGGGGCAACGAGATCGAGAACAACACGCTGAGCCACAACGGCTTCTTTGGCAACCCGAGTAACGTCGACCTCGCGGAGATCTCAAACTTCAAGTATCCCGGCAACTGCTGGCACGGCAACGTCGCAGCCTCGGGCACGGCCGTCGGCGCCACGCGCTTTCAGCTCGGCCGCCCACGGGTCACCAGCGACCCGCTCTTCATCCAGTTCTTCCCCCACGGCGTCTGCGGAATCCCGAGCGCGGGCCAAGGGATCATTAGCATCCTCAGTCTGGAGGTCGCCTGCAACTCGCAGATCCTCGGCCCCTGCCCGAGCACCCCCTACACGAACTACCCGCGCCAGACGGCGGTCCAGCTGGCGCCGCTGACCCCGCAGCCGAGCATGCCCAATCCCTGCCTGGGGGTACCGCAGAACCCGTGGTGCCCCAACAACCCGACCAACCCGCCTCCCTATCCCGTGCCGGGGTCGACCGTCATGTGATGTGCTGACGGCCGGCGATCGCGTCGACCTCGTCGATGCGGGCTTCGAGCACCGAGCGTTCGGCGGCGTCGGCCACATTGATGCCGAAGCGGTCGGCAAGCGTGTCGACAACCGCCGCTGCATCGTCGAGGCGGGCCTTCTCGGTCGTGCCGTCATGGTGAAAGGCGAGATTGCGACCGGAGAGGTTGTATCGCCCGTCAGCTGTCACCACCGAAGCCATCAGGCTGGTCACGAAATGCGACGACGGGTGCGTCGACGCATACCAGCTGCCCACCTTCAGATCGATCGGCGGCGCTGTCCTGGTGGCGAATTGATATAGCGACTGCCATTTGCCACGGATCTGGGCCTGCAACACCAGTCCGTCGCCGTGGGTCTGGAGACGGTATGGCTCAAGCGTTGTCGGCTGGACGCTGCCGGTCTCCAGCCGGATGGGGGAAGTCAGTGTCTGGCCACCGAAACCCACGTCGACGAGGTACAGCTGCGGGCCACCGGGGAGTGCCACCGCCAGCAAGGTGTGCGTCTGTGACGGTACCGGCGCGCCCGGGGCAAGCGTCCAGACCACGCGGGCGCCGAATCGGCGTACCCCGAAGCCGAGTTCTGCCAGCACATGACCCATCAGACCGTTGTGCTCGTAGCAGTAGCCACCGCGGCGGCGGTGAACCAGCTTGTCGGTCAGCGCCTCTGGGCTCAGGTCATCGACCGGCACGCCTAACAGCGGGTCGAGGTTCTCGAACGGGATCGTTCGCGTGTGAGCGGTCACCAAATCCTGCAGTACATCGAGGGTTGGGTCCGCGGCGCCGCGATAGCCGATCCGTTCGAAGTACCCGGTCAGATCCAGTGTCATGTCGGCCATTCTGGCCCAACGACAACCGGGTCACGCCACTCGGGCCTCCACCACGCTGAGCGGTGAAGCGGTCTGCACTACCCGTGTCATCCGGAATCCGGCTTGGCTGAGCAGGTTTCGGTACTCATCGGCGGTGCGCTCGCGGGCCGCCAAATTCAGCAGCATCTCCAGATCCGCCCACTTTCCGGGGAAGTCACGGTCGTGGTCGGGGATCACCAATTCGACCAGCAATACCGTGGCGCGCGGCCCGGCAGCGACGCGAACATTGCGCAGGATCTGGACCGCTTTCTCGTCCGGCCAGTCGTGCATGATGTTCTTCAAGACGTAAACGTCTCCGCCGCCCGGGACACTGTCGAAGAAAGATCCCGCCTCGATGCGCACTCGATCGGCCACATCGTGCCTGCACAAGAGCTTCGGCGCGGCCGACACGGCCATCGGCAGGTCGTACAGAACGCCCTGCGAGGCCGGCGCCGCCGCCAGGATGGTGGCCAGCAATGGGCCGTGCCCGCCACCGACATCGACGATCGTGGGGTAGGCGCTGAAGTCGTAGCCGGCCACCACCGAAGCATCGGTCAACTCCGAAATACTCGTCATGGTGCGGTGGAAGAGTTCAGCATGTTGGGGATACTCGGCGAAATAGTCGAAGCTCTCTTTGCCGTGCAACACCGGGACGATGGATCTGCCGGTTCGGATCGAATCCACCAGCAGGGTCCATCGTTCGCGTTGCTCACGCGAGCCGTAGAACCGGGCCGCCCAAGCCATCGATACCGGTGCGTCCGAACGCAGCGTGTCGGCAAGGGAATTCAGCTCGTAGCGGCCGTCCTGCCGACGACGAAAGACGCCCCGCCCGATCAACGCCCGCAGCAGCCGGTGCAGCGCATCGGCATCAGCGTTGACCTTGGCCGCCAATTCGTCGATCGTCAATGGCCCGTCGGCGAGTGCGTCGGCCACACCTAGTTCGGCTGCCACCGTGATCGCCTGCGATGCCCAGGTGGCGATGACCATCTCCATCATTGCCGCGGGTGCTGGCATCAGCCGCTGATTGAGTCGATACAGGTGGTGGCGAACCCACTCGACAATGCGGGCCGCTTTGGCGGGCGGCACTTTTGCGGTTGTCGACATCACCTCACCACCGCAGGTAGCGCGGCCTCGAGGTCTCGACTGATCTCCGCCGAGATCTCGCGGTGACTGACCCAGCGCAGGAACATGGTCAATGCCCACGTCATGAACCGATCCGGGATCAGCGCCGCCGGTCGCAGCACGGACTCGGGCCGAGACACCTGCTGCGTGGTCAGCAAGGACACCGCCTTGACCTTGCGTCGCCTGGTGTTCTCGTACCCGCGCAGCGCGTTGCACAGCTCACTGTCACTGTGGCTCATGCCGTTTCGGAAATCTGACAGCGCCTGACACAACACCATCGTGTCCAGCAGCGCCTGATTGGTTCCCTGTGCGAGCGTGGGCGGCATCGTGTGGGCGGCATCGCCGAGCAACGTCAGCCGGCCGGCGCCGGCGCGGGCAATCGGGTGGCGAAAATGCGGGAATGGCGAAGGGGCCAGATCGTCATCGGTCAAAGTCGCGAGTACTTGATCGACCGTGTCGGACCATCCGGTGAAATGGGACCGGATCATCTCGATCGGACGTTGCGGCCTGACGAAGTCGGGCGACCAGGGCAAGTCGAACCACCACTGCAGATCAGAACCGCCGGCCGGCCACATGCCGAGGTTTCCGTGCGCGCCGATCATCATTGTCGCGACCCGCGGGTCGGCGATGTCCGGAAGAGTGACCAGTCCCTGCCAACTGCACCAGCCGGTCGGCTTTGCGGGTTGCCCACCGACGAACTTGCGAACCACCGAGTGCAGGCCGTCGGCACCGATCAGCACATCACCGTCGGCCGAGCCGCCGTCTTCGAAGTCGACCCGTACGCCGTCGCGGGTACTGACCACCCGCTGCGCACGGGAGTTGCATCGGATGCGATCGGTCGGAAAGCCGTTCAGCAATCGCTCCAGCAGGATTCGACGCGGGACCATCCGAACGGGCGCGCCGAGCCGCTTGACCATCGCATTGAGGTCCATGGTGGCCAGCGGGCGACCGGTGGATGTCATGACCCGGACCGCGGACAGCGGCTGTCCGGCTCCGTCCATATCGACCCCGAGCTGCTGGAGAACCGTCGCGCCGTTGGACCAGATAGTGACGGCACCACCGCCGGCCGTCACATTCGCCCGCTGGTCAAAGACGGCGACGTCTTGTCCGTCGCGCAGTAATCCGCGAGCGACCGAGATGCCGCTCACGCCGGCGCCGACAACCAGGATTCGAAGTTTCAATCGACGCCCCGCCCTAGTCCTCTGCGTGCCGTTCGTAGTCCCACCGTTCGAGTCGCGCCTGCAGCTTCACCAGGCCAAAACCGACGAACGGCGTGATCGCCGAGAAGTAGACCATCAGCAGCGGACTCATTTGAAGCCTCTCTCACCTACTGCTGCTACCACGCGATACTTCGACGAAAAGTTCACCGCGACGCCTAGCATCCCGTCAGTGTCTGGGTGAGGTGCCGTTTAGTGCGGTGGTTGGATCCTGATCACCTGGTGTCTGGCTCGTAGCATCGGTGCCGCCTTGGGTTGGCGTTCATGCGTTTTGTCGGCTTCAGGTGTGAAGGACCGGCCGGCGTGACTTGATAGCGTGGCTTCGCCCCCACTGAGGTTTGTCCGCCGACCGGCCCAACCGTCACCTCACAGTGAAGGAGGAGTGTAGGAGCTCAAACTTCGTGTCCACTTGCGATGCCCTGAGCTGCACCGATGCAGCCCGTCTCACTTCGTGTCCA
>JAFAID010000463.1 GCA_019236925.1 Mycobacterium sp.
GTGAAGTACGAGATCGACGGGCCCCCCGGGAGCGTCGCGAACATCAACTACTGGGACGCCGACGCCAACACACACCAGGTCAACAATGCGCCGCTGCCGTGGTCGTACACCATTTCCACCACCCTGCCCGCGGTCAGCGCCAACATCATGGCCCAAACCGACGCCGACCACATCGGCTGCCGCATCACCGTCGACGGCGTCCTCCGCGAGCATCAGAGCGCAGACGGCCGCAACGCGCAGACCTACTGCTTGGTGAAGTCGGCATGACCGACACCGACACCACGGCCGCCGAGCGCACCGAATCCGGGCACCGGCACCGCCCTTTTATCCCGCACTTCATCCGCATCTTCGCGATTCCCATCATCTTGGGCTGGGTCGCCCTGACCGTCGTGGTCAATGTCGCCGTCCCGACCCTGGAAGTCGTCGGCGAAAACCATTCCGCCCCGATGGCGCCCTTAGACGCACCGTCGATGAAGGCGATGATGCGGATGGGGCACAACTTCAAGGAATTCAATTCCAACAGCACGATCATGGTCGTGGTGGAAAGCCAGCAGCCGCTCGGCGCCGCCGCGCACCACTACTACGACGACATCGTCCGTAAGCTGCGGGCGGACCCTGAGCATGTCCAGCACATCCAGGACTTCTGGGGGGACAGATTCACCGCGGCCGGCGCGCAGAGCGCCGACGCGAAGGGCGCCTACGTCCAGGTCAACATCGCCGGTAACCAGGGCACCACGCAGGCAAACGAATCCGTCGACGCCGTCCGCCACGTCGTAAACAACGAACCCGCGCCGCCCGGGGTCAAGGCCTATGTCACCGGTCCGGCAGCGCTGTCCGACGACATGCACATCATCGGCAACGCCAGCCTGGCCAAGATCACGCTGTTCACCTTGGCCGCGATCGCGATCATGCTGCTGCTGGTCTACCGCTCGATCGTCACCACACTGCTCCAACTGTTCATGACGTTCGTCGCACTGCTCTGTGCGCGCGGAATCGTTGCGGTGCTGGGCTACAACAACGCGTTCGGACTCACCACGTTCGCCGCGAACATCTTGACGATGCTGGCGATCGCCGCCGGGACGGACTACGGGATCTTCCTGATCGGCCGGTATCAGGAAGCGCGGGCGGCCGGCGAAGACCGTGAGACGGCCTACTACACGACATTTCGTGGCGTCGCGCCCGTCGTGCTGGGGTCGGGCCTGACGATCGCGGGCGCGACGTACTGCCTGAGCTTCGCGCGGCTGCCGTGGTTCAACACCATGGGCCCACCGGTGGCCATCGGCATGATCGTCGTCGTGGCGGCCGGGCTGACACTGGGCCCGGCGGTGGTTTTCCTGGGCAGCCGTTTCGGCCTGTTCGAGAAGAAGCGCCAGTCCCGCGGTCGGCTGTGGCGGCGGGTGGGCACCGCGGTCGTGCGTTGGCCGGCACCGATTTTCGCGGTGAGCGGGGCGGTCGTCCTGGTCGGCATGGTCGCGTTGCCCGGCTTCACGCCGAGTTACAACGACCGTCACTACCTGCCCGAATCAGCACCGTCCAACATCGGGTATGCCGCGGCCGACCGGCACTTCTCCGAAGCCCGGATGAATCCGGACATGCTGATGATCGAGGCCGACCACGACATGCGCAATCCGGCCGACATGCTGGTGTTGGACAAGGTCGCCAAAAACGAGATCCGCACCGTCGGTATCGCGATGATCCAGGACATCACCAGACCGTTGGGGATCCCGATCCAGCACAGCTCCATTCCCTTTCAGAACAGCATCCAAGGCCAGACGACCATGCAGAACATGGGCTTTCTGAAGGACAGAATGAACGACATTCTGAAGATGGCCGACGAGCTGGGGATCACCATAAATTACTTGGAGCGGACATATCAGATCACGACTCAGCTGGCCGACACGACTCACGACACGGCCCGCCTCACCAGAGAGATGGTGGATATCACCGACGAATTGCGCGACCACATCGCGAATTTCGACGACTTTTACCGCCCGATCCGCAGCTACTTCTACTGGGAGAAGCACTGCTACGACATTCCCATCTGCTACTCGTTCCGCTCCCTGTTCGACTCCTTGGACGGTATCGACCAACTGGCCGAAAAGCTGCACGGCTTGTCAAATGACATCACGGTTGTGGACACGCTCACGCACGAACTGGCCGCGATCCTGCCGCCACAGATCGAAGCCCTGAAAACCACTCGCGGAATAACGCTGACCTTGCACAGCACCTTTCTGGCGATGCTCAATCAGATGGAGGCGATGAACAACACGTCGATCGTCATGGGCCAAAGCTTCGACGCCTCGCAGAACGACGACTTCTTCTACCTGCCGCCCGAGGCGTTCAGTAACCCGGAATTCATTCGCGGCGTGAAGATGTTCTTCTCCCCCGACGGAAAGTCGGTGCGGTTCTTCATCACTCACCAGGGTGACCCGATGACGCCCGAGGGAATCGCACGGGTGTCCGCGGAGCGAACCGCTGCCCAGGAGGGACTCAAGCAGTCGTCGCTGTCCGACGCCAAGGTGTATCTCGGTGGAACCGCAGCGACTTTTCGCGATATGGCCGACGGCGCAAAGTACGACCTGATGATCGCGGTGGTTTCGGCGTTGACGCTGATCTTCATGATCATGCTGCTGCTGACCCGCAGCGTGGTGGCCGCACTGGTCATCGTCGGGACCGCGAGTAGCTCGATCGCTGCATCCGTCGGACTGTCGGTGCTGATCTGGCAGGACCTGTTCGGCATACACCTGCACTGGATCGTCGTGGCGCTTTCGGTGATCATCCTGTTGGCCGTCGGCTCCGACTACAACCTGCTGCTGGTCTCGAGGTTCAAAGAAGAGCTCCACGCCGGGCTCAAGACCGGATACATCCGGTCGATGGCCGGCACCGGCGCGGTGGTGACATCCGCGGGTCTGGTGTTCGCGTTCACCATGGCGGCGATGCTGGGCAGCGATCTGACCGTGCTGGGTCAGTTTGGCTCGACGGTCTGCATCGGCCTGCTGCTCGACACGCTAGTGGTGCGAACCCTTTTCATGCCGTCGCTGGCCACCATGTTGGGCCGGTGGTTCTGGTGGCCGCTAGTTGTCCACCCGCGCGGCGACCATGCCAAGCCAAAACCTCGGCCGGTACCACCCGCCGAGGAGGCCACCACGGCGCCATTGGCGGTGCAGAGATCGTGACGAGTCCGGCTTAG
>JAFAID010000652.1 GCA_019236925.1 Mycobacterium sp.
CGACGACGACGCGAACGGCCGCCGCACCACCCCTGGCAGGTCGGTAGGAATCATCAGCGCGCTGATGCCCCTGTGTTTCGGGGCGTCGGGTTCGGTGCGGACGAACGCGAGCAGCACATCGGCGTCGTGGGCGCCGGAGGTCCATACCTTCTGCCCGTTGACCACGAAATGGTCGCCATCCATGCTCGCCCGGGTTCGCAGCGACGCCAGGTCCGAGCCGGCGCCGGGCTCGCTCATTCCCAGCGACGCGGTGATCTCGGCGCGCAGTATCGGCACCGCCCATCGCCGCTGCTGCTCGGGGGCGCCGAAGGAGATCAGCGACGCGGCGATGATCCCGACGCCCTGCGGGTTGAAGCTGAGGAATATCCGGCGCCGCGACAGCTCCTGCTGGTGGACGTATTGGCAAAAGATGTTGGCGTTGCGGCCGCCGAACTCCGGCGGATTACCCGGCAGCAGCCATCCGTGATCGAACAGCAAACGCTGCCACTGACGTGCCCACTCCGGGATGTGCGATGTGGACCGGGGCCGCTCGACGGCCCGTGCTTCGCTGGGTAGCTGCCGGTCCAGAAAGGCCACGAACTCGGCGCGAAAAGCCTCGACGTCGGCATCGAAGGTGAGCTGCACGATACTCCTCACAAACTTCTGACGCCCGAACCGCGTCTGCCCGACCTTTCGCGAAAGCTTCCCTTAAGCGACTTCAAGAGAATAATATTCTCATCATGCGGAAGTTACAATCTCGGGAACGTCGGTCTCACGCGGGCTTGCGACCGCAATCGGACGGTGTCCTCCGGTACAGTTCGGTTATGTCTACTCTTCACGGCTCGAGCTGCCAGTGACCAGTCCGAGCGAAGAGCCTGCCTGGAAGCAGCGCGCGGTCGAGCGATCGATTAAAACCGCGAAACTTCGGGCCGCACAACGTGTTCAGCGTTTTCTTGACGCTGCCCAAGCGATCATCATCGAAAAAGGCAGCACCGACTTCACGGTCCAGGAGGTCGTCGACCGGTCCCGGCAATCACTGCGCAGCTTCTATCTTCAATTCGACGGCAAACACGAACTTCTGCTCGCCCTGTTCGAGGACGCGCTGAGCCGGTCGGCCGACCAGATTCGCGCGGCCACCGAAGGTCGAACCGATCCCCTTGAGCGGCTGAAAGTCGCGGTCAAGCTGCTTTTCGAGACCTCAAGGCCCGACCCGAACGCGAAACGACCGCTGTTCACCGACTTCGCCCCGCGATTGCTGGTATCCCACCCCTCCGAGGTCAAGGTCGCTCACGCGCCGCTGCTTGCCCTGCTCACCGAGTTGATGGAAGAGGCAAGTGCCGCTGGGGAATTGCGCCCAGGCATCAATGCCAGGCGGATGGCCGCGATGACGATGCAGACAGTGATGTTCGTCGCACAGTCCAGTGGCGAGTCGGAGGACAGCAGCCCACATCCCATCTCCGCCGACGAGGTATGGGACTTCTGCGCGCACGGCTTCACCAAGCCCTAGCGCACGATGAGAATTTCCTTCTCATAGCTAAAGAACCTTCCTGCGCCGCGCGCACACAGAGGAGAATCACGTTCTCGAGATTGACACCCGCACGCCCTGATGACAGAGTGCTGAGCGACTGCCCAACATTGCGGCGAGAGGTCCTGCCCCGGTGACAGTGAGTGCGACGAGCGACGTGTACTACGACCCGTACAACGTCGAACTCAACGCCGATCCCTATCCGGTGTTCGCGCGGCTGCGCGAAGAAGCGCCGCTGTACCACAACGACCAGCACGACTTCTATGCGCTGAGCCGCTTCGACGACGTCAACGCGGCCATCGTGGACCACGAGACCTTCAGCTCGGCGCGGGGGGCGATCGTGGAGATCATCAAATCCGGCATGCCGATTCCGCCCGGCACGCTGATCTTCGAGGATCCGCCGATCCACAACATCCACCGCAACTTGTTGGCCCGGTTGTTCACCCCACGCCGGATCAGCGCGCTGGAGCCCCGGATCCGCGAGTTCACCGCGCGGTGCCTCGACCCGCTGGTGGGCACGGGCCGGTTCGACTTCGTCAACGACCTCGGTGCCCTGATGCCGATGCAGGTGATCGGCATGCTGCTCGGCATCCCCGAAGCCGACCAGAAGCATGTCGTCGATCACGGCGATGCCACCCTGCGCACCGAGCGGGGGCGCCCGATGACCGAGAACCCCGGCGGACCCATCGCGACCGGCGAGGTTTTCGCCGACTACATCGATTGGCGCACCCGACATCCCTCCGACGACCTCATGACCGAGCTGATCAACGTCGAGTTCGAGGACGAAACCGGAACCCGTCGGCGGTTGACGCGCGACGAGCTGCTGTTGTATCTGACCGTGGTTGCCACCGCGGGCAGCGAAACCACCACGCGACTGATCGGTTGGGCCGGCAAGGTTCTCGCCGATCATCCCGAGCAACGGTGGGAGCTGGTCCAGGACAG
>JAFAID010000533.1 GCA_019236925.1 Mycobacterium sp.
TCTGGCACATGGGAACCAACGGCTGCCTCTACGACGACCCCGGCGCCGACTACTTCAACCGACTGCAACCCGAGCGAGCCAAAACCCGCGCCATCAACCAACTCGAGGCCATGGGCTACCAAGTCACGCTGACCCACGCCAGTTGACACCCAGGAAATCTTCGCGTCAGATGAAAACGAATAACTGGGTCTCGAACCGCCTTTTGCGAAACCCCACCCGGCAGTGTTCGGACGTGAAACACTTTTGGCATGACTACCCATCCTGCTCATACCCACCCTGCTCAAAGCCTGGTGCAACGGCTGTGGATGTCGATGATCCTATTCGGCCTTACGGCAGTGATCCTCGGTGTCGTGATCCTTGTGTGGCCAGGCAAATCGATCCTTGTGGCTGCCGTTTTGTTCGGGGTGTACCTGGTGCTGTCCGGGGTCGTGCTGGTGTTACTCGCATTCAACCTACCCAGCTCGGGCGGCATCAGATTCTTGAACTTTATTAGCGGCGTGGCCTCGATCATCCTCGGGGTGCTGGCGTTTCGACACTTTGATGAGGGGTATTGGGCAATTCTCTTACTCGCCATCTGGATTGGGATCGGATTCATCCTCCGTGGTGTGTCGGCGGTGGGAGTGGCGATCGAGGATAAGCGGTTTCCCGGTCGTGGTTGGACGATTTTCTTTGGAGTCATCAGCCTGATCGCTGGGATTGTGGTGCTTGCCTATCCGTTCGACTCGATCGTCATATTGGCTCTGGTGGTGGGCATCTGGTTGATTATTCTCGGTGTGATGGAGATCCTTTCCGGGTTTGGCATGCGCAACGATGCGAAGAGGGTCGAAAAACTCATCCCCGCCGCCTGACTCCGCGGCGAGCTCCGGCTATCGCGTTGGGGCGCTCCCCGACCGGCCGGCCTTCGCCTGATGACCCGGTCGGTTACTACGGCCACCGGCCACCAGGCACAATCCGCGCTCGGCTTCGGCTGAGAGTATCCGCGCAGCGCCGATGACTGTCCTTCGCAGCGTGCGACGCAGAATAATCGGTGCGGGAGGCGGGCGCTCCGGTGAATCGCATTGAACGCTCAGCCCGCGAATTCGATCGCTGGCAACAGCATCATCGACCGATCGCCTTCGTCGTGGCGGTGGCCAAGAAATTCGGCGACGATCAAGCCGGCAATCTCGTGGCACTGTTGGCCTACTACGCGTTCCTGGCCACCTTCCCGCTGCTGCTGGCGCTGACGACGATCTTGGGGCTGGTGCTGCGGGATTGCCCACGGCTGCAACGTGATCTGCTCAATTCAGCATTCGCCGAATTCCCGATCATCGGCGCCCAGATCCACGATCAGCTCGGCGTGGCCAGCTTCGGCAACGCGTTTTCGCTGACCATCGGTCTGCTGGGCGCCCTTATCGGTGGCCGCGGTTTCGCCAACGCCCTGCAGAACACGGTCAGCTCGCTGTGGGCGGTGCCCAGGGCAGAGCGGCCCGGCTTTCCCGCCAACTACTTACGGGCGATTGCGCTGCTGTTGCTGCTAACAGTCGGTGTGGTGGTGACCGCGGCGGCCAGCGCAGCCGCCGGTGTCGCAACCGCCTGGGGCTTCGGTGATTTCGCCGTGCATCTGGTCAGCATCGGGGTCGGCGCACTCCTGGGCTGGGGGTACTTCCTCGCCGCATTCCGGGTCGCCACCCCGGCCCAGGTCCCGACAGGCTGGATGCTGCCCGGCGCGGCGGTCAGCGCGGTGGCGTGGCAGCTGCTGCTGACCGCGGCCGGCGTCATCGTCGCTCACCTGCTGCGCCACGCCCAAGCCGTCGCGGGCTTGTTCGGTTTGGTGCTGGGGCTGTTGGCGTGGTTCGGATTGCAAGCGACAGTGGTGGTATACGCCATCGAAGCCGATGTGGTTCGGGCCAAGCATCTCTGGCCTCGCAGCCTGATTCCGCCTCCGCTTAACGAGGCCGACCGGGCCTACTACAGCGCCGCTCTGCTAGCCCAGGCTCAACGGCCAGAGCAACGGGTTGAGATCGACTACACACCGGAAGCCACCGCGGGGCGCGCCAACACCATCGGGTAGCGATCGCGCACCCGCATTGTCCGCAACAACACCATCGCGGCAGCGGCGCTGTATCCGAAGACAACACCGCGCGGCCGGCGAGGGACGACAATCAGTTGGTGTACGACTGACAAACCGAATGCGGTGCAGCATGGATCAGAGCAGTTCGGCCGGGACCACTCCCCCGAGGCCAAAACACCATCTCGCTGGTCATTTGACCGACAGTTTTGTGTCAAAGACCCGGTATTGGTGGCTGCTTCTAATCGCCGGCGCCGCGTGGATCATGATCGCGGTCGTAATGCTGCGCTTCACCTACACCACTGTCGAGGCTATCGCCAAGCTCTTCGGTGCCGTGTTCCTGTTGGCGGCAGCCGCCGAATTGATGGTGGGCGCGCTGTCCTCGCGGCGCTGGCGGGTGGCTCGGTGGTTGGTTGCGGTGTTGTTCGTGGTCGCCGGCGTCGTCGCATTCTTCGCTGTCAAAGCCACCGTGATTGGGTTGGCCGCGGCGATGAGCGTCCTGTTCATCGTTTGGGGAATCCTTGGCGTCGCGACCGCTATCGCTGTTAGGCGAGAACGCGGGTGGAGGGCGCCGTTGATCGCTGGCCTCGCCGAGCTGGCGATCGGGATGTGGGTTGCGACTTCGCTGCATGCATCGCTCACCGCGTTGTTGACCCTGGTCGGCGCCGGGACGGTGGTCCATGGGATTGGAGACATCGGGTCGGCCTTCCTGGTCCGCAAGATCGGCCGACACGCTGCTCCGGCGACATCAGCTGGCGATCACCCCATTGCCGCGGACCCGTAGCGGCCCGCCTTGACCCGACCGGCATTCGCCGGGCCACTGCAACCGGTATTGGACCGGATCAACGTATAGCTGGACGCCGCCGTCAGCGGTTACTGCGCCGGGTCGAGGTGGCGGACGGTGACCGCCATCAGGGGAATGACCAGCAAAGCCGCAGTTCGGCGACCGAATGTGGGCAGTCACACCGAAGCGGCGTTGTTGTTGTCCCCGCCAACATTGCGCCTGCGAGATAATCAGAAGCACCATTGACAACTGGGCACGGTGAGCCTAAACCAGGCACGTCAAGTCCATCCCGGAGGCACCTCATGACCAGCCTGAGCACCAATCTCGTCGCAGCCAAAGAGCGCAACCCCAACCGTGTTGCGCTGCGCTGCGACGATCTGCAATTTACCTTCGCCGAGTTCGACGCGGCGGCCGCCCGGGTAGCGACGCTGCTCGAGCAAGCCGGAGTCGAGCCCGGCGACCGGGTGGGCGTGATGCTGCCCAACACCCCCGCATTTGCGATCGCGTTTTACGGGATCATGTATCACGGCGCCGTCGCGGTCCCGATGAACCCGCTGCTCAAGGCGCGGGAGGTGACCTTCTACCTGTCCAATAGCGGCGCCAAGGCACTGTTCGCGACACCCGCCTTCGCCGACGAGGCTACCGCCGGAGCCGACCAGGTGGGCGCGCAGTGCTGGATTGTCGACGACGCCGGGCTGATGGACCTGATCACCGACCTGCCCGAGCAAGAGTCCCCGGTGGAGCGCGGCGCCGACGACGTCGCGGTCATCCTGCACACCTCCGGAACCACCGGCAAGCCCAAGGGCGCCATGCTCACCCACGGCGGCCTGGCCCGCAACGCCGATATCTGCGTCCGCACCCTGGCCGAGACCGGGCCGGACGACGTGGTGATGGGCTGCCTGCCGCTGTTTCACGTCTTCGGCCTGACCTGCGGGCTCAACGGTTCGGTCTTTGCCGGTGCGATGCTGACGCTCATCGCTCGGTTCGACCCGCGCAAGGCTCTTGAAGTGATCGAGCGTGACGCCGTCACGGTGTTCGAGGGCGTGCCAACCATGTATTCGGCGCTACTCAGCGTGGCAGACGAAGCCAAACCCGAGGCGACGCGCAGTCTGCGGATCTGCATCTCCGGCGGTGCAGCGCTGCCGGTTCAGGTTCTCTACGACTTCGAAAAGGCTTTTGGCTGCGTGGTTCTCGAGGGCTACGGGCTTTCGGAGACCTCCCCGGTCGTGTCGTTCAATCATCCGCGCCGGCCGCGCAAGGCGGGCTCGATTGGCACCCCGATCGAAGGGGTGGAAATGCGGGTGGTCGACCTGGACGGAGCTGAGGTCCCGCAAGGCCAGACCGGCGAGATCCAGATCCGCGGCCACAATGTGATGAAGGGCTACTGGAACCTTCCCGAGGCCACCAAGGCCGCGATCACCGCCGACGGGTGGCTGAATACCGGCGACATCGGACGCGTCGACGAAGATGGCCATTTCTACATCGTCGACCGCGCCAAGGACATGATCATCCGCGGCGGGTACAACGTCTACCCACGCGAGATCGAGGAAGTGCTCCACGAGCATCCGGGGGTGGCCGAAGCAGCTGTCATCGGCATCCCGCACGAGTCCCTCGGCGAGGAAGTGGCCGCTGCAGTCGCGCTCAAGAAGGGCGCTGCGGTCACGCCCGACGAGCTACGCGACTACGTCAAGGCCCAGGTGGCTGCTTACAAATATCCGCGCCTGGTTTGGCTGGTCGACGCCCTGCCCAAGGGACCCACCGGCAAGATCCAGAAACGCGACATCACCATTCCGACAACCGAAAGCTCGTGACAACGATGGCAACCTCGCAGGCTCCCACGACCAGAGTCGATGAGCTGGCTGCGCCGCTCGACCTGCTCCTCACCAGCGCCACCAAGCCGTTCGCCAGTCGAATGATGCCGAACCGGACCTGGGGCCGCTTCGCCGGCAACCTCGCTGCGCGCCCCGGTGCGGTGGCCGACCGGGTTGGCGCGCTGACCCGTGAGCTCGGCAGTATCGCCGCGGGAAAGTCGCACCGCGCTCCGGCGCGCGCCGACAAACGCTTCACCGACCCCGCGTGGCAAGAGAATCCGTTTTTGCACCGAATCATGCAGGCCTATCTGGCAGGTTCTGAAACCGCCGAGGAATTGCTTGCCGACGCGCATCTGGATTGGCGCGACAACGAGAAGATGCAGTTCGTTATCGACAACTTTGTGGACGGCCTGGCGCCCAGCAACAACCCGCTGATCAGTCCGCTGGGCTGGAAGGCGCTGATCGACACCGGCGGTCTGAGCGCGGTGCGCGGCGTGCGGGCCTTTGCCCGAGACATGCGTTCGAAGCCCAGGGTGCCGGCGATGGTCGAGCCCGACGCCTTTGCGGTGGGAGAGGACCTGGCCGTCACCAAGGGGGCGGTTGTCTTGCAAACCTCGGTGTTCGAATTGATTCAGTACGCGCCGCAGACACCCAAGGTGCGCGAGATCCCGCTGCTCCTGGTGCCGCCGGTGATCAACAAGTTCTACATCATGGACATCGCGCCCGGGCGCAGCATGATCGAGTACTTTGTCCAGCAGGGCCAGCAGGTCTTCGTGATTTCGTGGCGCAATCCGCAAGCCCGCCACCGGGATTGGGGCTTCGACGCCTACGGCGCTGCGATCGTGGAGGCAATGGACGCGGCGCAGAAGATCGCTGGAACCGACAGCGCCCACCTCTTCGCCACCTGCTCGGGCGGCATCCTGGCGGCGATGGTCGCGGCTCACCTTAGTGAGATCGGCGAGGGCGATCGGATCGCGGGCCTCAGCCTGGCGGTCACCGTGCTGGATGAGACCCGGGCCGGGTTAGCGGCGGCGGGGATGAGCGACCGCGCAGCGCAGGCCGCGATTCGAGTGTCGGCCAGGAAGGGTTACCTCGACGGACGCGACATGGCGGAGATGTTCGCCTGGCTGCGACCCACCGACCTGGTGTGGCGGTACTGGGTCAACAACTACGTGCAGGGCCGGCAGCCGGCGCCGTTCGACGTGTTGTTCTGGAACGCCGACACCACCCGGATGACCGCCGCGCTGCACCGCGACTTGGTGCTGATGGGGCTGCGGAACGCGTTGGTTACCCCCGGCGGGGTCAGCATGCTGGGCAGCCCGGTCGACCTGTCGTCGATCACCGCCGACGCCTACGTGGTCGGCGGCCTCACCGATCACATCTGCCCGTGGCAAGCCACCTATCGCAGCGCGCGCCTGCTCGGCAGCAAGGACAACCGCTACGTGCTGTCCACCAGCGGTCACATCCAGGCGCTGGTCAACCCGCCCGGCAACCCGAAGGCGTCGTTCCAAACCGGCCCGGTCGACGTCGAGGATCCCCAACAGTGGCTGGACTCTGCTGAGCAGCACGCGGACTCCTGGTGGCCGGACTACGTCAGCTGGCTCGCCGAGCGCAGCGGCTCGAAGGTCGATGCTCCGAAAACGCTTGGTGGGGAGGGGCTTCCGCCGCTTGGTCCCGCCCCCGGTAGCTACGTGATGGAAAAGTGACGTGACCACCCACCCGAACACCGCACCGCGCGAACTCGTCGACCAAGTGACCAGTCTGCGTGATGTATTCGCACGCGGACGCACGCGAGGGATCGACTGGCGGCTGCGTCAACTCCGAGCAATCGAACAACTCCTCGATGAAAGCGAGGACGACATCGCCGAGGCCCTCGCGCAGGACCTCGGCCGACACCGAGCCGAAGCCTGGCTGGGTGACATCGCGTCGACGAAGGGTGAAGCGGTCTTTGCGCGCAAGCACCTCGGCAAGTGGATGAAGCGCAGAAAACGGCGGGTCCCGATCAACCAGCTCCCGGGGTCGGCCTGGGTGCAATATGAACCGCTCGGCGTCGTCTTGATCATCGCGCCGTGGAACTACCCGGTTTATCTTGCGCTCGGCCCGCTAGTAGCCGCCGTCGCGGCGGGCAACTGCGCGGTAGTCAAGCCCTCCGAGCTCACCCCTGCCACGTCGGCGCTGCTGGCCCGGCTAATCCCGCAGTACCTCGACGCGGATGCGGTGGCCGTGGTCGAGGGCGCCGCGGAGACAACACAGCAGCTGCTGTCGCTGGGCTTCGACCACGTCCTGTTCACCGGCGGCACCGGAATCGGCAGCAAGGTCATGGCCGGAGCGGCGGCGACGCTCAGCCCGGTCACCTTGGAGCTCGGCGGCAAGAGCCCCGTCATCGTGGCCTCCGACGCCGACCTCGCGGTGACGGCACGCCGGATCGCATGGGGGAGGCTGTTGAACTCCGGACAGACGTGTGTCGCACCGGACTATGTGCTGGTCGAGAAACCGGTGCAGGACAAGCTAGTTCGACTCATCATCGACTCGCTGGCGCGCTTCCGCGGCGGCACGGTCACCGGTATGCGGATCATCAACGAGCGCCAATTCGACCGGCTCGTAAGTTATCTCGACGCCACCAAGGGCACGGTTGCCGTCGGCGGGCACAGCGATCGGGATACGCTGACGATAGAGCCGACGGTCCTCGTCGACCCCGACCCCGACGAGCCGGCGATGACTGACGAGATCTTCGGCCCGATCCTGCCAGTGATCGCGGTGGATTCAGTGGACGAGGCGATCGAGTTCGCGAACGCGCGGCCCAAACCGCTTGCTCTCTATGTATTCTCGGGTTCGAAGGAAACCAGCCGCAGGATTATCGATTTGGTTCCGGCCGGCGGCGCGGTCGTCAACCACGTAGCGATGCACCTGCTGGTCCCACAGCTGCCGTTCGGTGGCGTGGGGGCCAGCGGAATGGGCGCCTACCACGGCGAGTGGGGATTCCAGACGATGAGCCACCGCAAAGCTGTTCTCACCAAAACGACGAAGCCGGATCTCAAACTGCTCTATCCACCGTATACCGAAAGAGGTTTGAAGATCATGCGCAGGCTGCTCGGATGACCGCGCGCAAGACAAGGACTGCCAATGCGAGTGCACCGAGCGTGCGTCCGCGACGTCTTCGTGCGGTACCGGCGAGCATGTTCGGCGAGGAGTGCTACATCGCCACCGGCGGGCAGCGGATCCGGGTAAACGTGCGCTGGGGGGAAGGGGTCCCGCTGGTGCTGTGCAACGGCATTGGGGCCAGCCTCGAGGTGCTGGATCCGCTGGTGGAGCAACTGGATCCGAATCGCACGGTGGTCAGATTCGATGTTCCGGGGGCAGGCGGGTCGCCCACGTCCGTTCTGCCCTACGGGTTTCCCTACCTCGCCTGGGTGCTGGGCCGGGTGCTGTCCGAGTTGGGAATCGGTGTGGTGGATGTGCTGGGGCTGTCCTGGGGCGGGGCGCTTGCACAGCAGTTCGCCTTCCAGAACCCGCGCCGATGCCGTCGCCTGGTTTTGGTTTCGACGGGCATCGGTGCGCTGATGGTGCCGGCGCACCCACGTGTGCTGGCGAAAATGGCTACGCCGCGCAGGTTCTCGGACCCAGACTATGCTGCATCGATCGCCGGCGACCTGTATGGCGGTACTGTCCGTGCGCACGGTGAGGACGTCGCGCGACTATTTCTGCGGCAATTGCATGCCGGATCGAAGATGGGCTACCTGCACCAGCTTCTGGCGGGCTCGGTGTGGACCAGCCTGTTCGCGCTGCCCGCGGTGCGGCAGGAGACGTTGATCGTGGCGGGCACCGATGATCCGATCATCCCGATAGTCAACGCGCACATCATGAACGCGTTGCTGCCGCATTCGCGACTGCATCTACATGACGGCGGCCACATCGATCTCGTGCACAACGCGGCCGAACTCGCACCCGTCATCGAGACATTCCTGCACGACCCTGGAGACCGTCCATGACGACGATGCCAAATCCGCTCAGCTCGTTTGAGACACGAGGCGCCAAGGACGCCGATCCAGCCACCGCCTCTCTCGTCGAGGACATCGGCGTTACCCGGGAGACGGACTACTTCCTGATGAAGGATCAGCTGACCGAACAGGAAAAGGAGATCTTCGCCAAGGTCCGGGCTTTCGGCGAGGCCGAAGTCCTGCCTGTCGTCAACGACTACTGGGAACGCGGCGAGTTCCCGTTCGAGCTGGTCCCGAAACTTGCGGCGCTGAACGTTGTCGGCGACTACAACCTCGGCGACCACGGGTGCGCACCGATGAGCGCGGTCGCCGCCGGTCTCGTAACCTACGAACTGTCGCGTATCGACGGGAGCGTAGCCACGTTCTTCGCCGTCCATCTCGGGTTGGCGATGCAGTCGATCAACATCCTGGGCTCCGAAGAGCAGCGGCAACGCTATCTACCGGCGATGGCGCGCCTGGAAACGATCGGCGCGTTCGCCCTGACCGAGCCCGAGCACGGTTCGGACGCCGTCATTCTCGAGGCCACCGCGGAGCGGCAAGGTGATGAATGGGTGCTCAACGGACGCAAGCGCTGGCCGGGCAATGCCGTGTGGTGCGACTACATCGTGGTGTACGCCCGCGACATCGCCGACAACCAAGTCAAGGCGTTCGTCGTGGAGAAGGACAACCCCGGATACGCGGCGACCAAGATCGGCGGCAAGATGTCGCTGCGGATGGTGCAGAACGCGGACATCACCCTCACCGATTGCCGCGTGCCCGAAGATGCCCGGCTACAGAATTGCAACAGTTTCAAGGACGTTGGCAAGGTGCTCGCCGGCACCCGCAACTCCGTTGCGTGGGGGTCAGCCGGACATGCAGTGGCGGCCTACGACATCGCGCTGAGCTACGCGCAGCGGCGAAAGCAGTTCGGCAGGCCGATCGCCAGGACCCAGATCATCCAGTCGATGCTGGTGGAGATGCTCGGCGATCTCACCGCGATGCAGCTGTACGCCATTCGAATGGCCCGGCTCATCGACGAGGGCAAGGTCGAAGAAACGATGGCCGCGCTCGCCAAGTACTACTGCACGGTCAAGGGCCGCAACGTGTGTCGACTGGCCCGCGACGTATTGGGCGGCAACGGTATCCTGCTCGACTTCCATGTCATGCGCCACCTGTGCGACATGGAAGCCCTGGTCACCTACGAAGGAACCGCTGAAATTCAGTCCCTGATCGTCGGCCGGCACATCACCGGGCAGAGCGCGTTCGCCTGACCAGGCAATCAACACCATCCCTCGTTGACAGAGGAATCCTCGGTAGCAGTAGAGTATTCCTCGTGCCCAGTGCCGATCGTTCTGGCGCGCGCAGCCGATTGATGCAGACGGCCCGCCGCCGATTCGCGGCCGACGGCGCCATCGCGGCCACGCTCGAAGAGATCCGGCGCGACGCCGACGTCAGCGTCGGGGCCTTGTATCACCATTTCCCGGACAAACCAGCGCTGGCCGCTGCCGTCTACGCCCAAGTCATGGGCGAATACCAGGCGGGATTCGTCGCGATGTTGCGCAGACACGCCACCGCCGAGGATGGAATCCGCGGCGGCGTCGAGCACCACCTGCGGTGGGTGGTCGCCAACCGCAGCGAGGCGGCGTTGCTGCTGGGTGATCGGCTGGACAGCGCGGAGCTGCGTGACCGCAATCGGGAATTCTTCGGCGCCGTGCGGGACTGGTGGCGTCCGCACCACAGCTACGGTGCCCTGCGGCCGATGCAGGCCGGCATCACGGCCGCCTTATGGTTCGGTCCGGCCCAGGAATTCAGCCGGCACTGGATTGCCGGCGACGAACCCAAAATGCCGCGCGGGGCGGTCAAGACATTCGCCGATGCCGCGTGGAAGGCATTGCGGGCCAACGATATCGAGGAGGACGAGTAATGAGCGCAGCCGAATCGCTCTACAACAGCATGGTCGCCGACGGCGACGACCCCGAGGCGCCAATCCGGATCCACGTCGAGCATCGCGGTGACCGTGCGGTCGTGACCCTCGACGAATCCGACCGGCTCAACGTGCTTTCCGCGCCGTTGGTGCGCCAGTTGCGGCGCGCGCTCGAGGCCCTTGTTGCCGATACCGACGTCCGCAGTGTGGTGCTCACCGGCGCCGACCCGGGCTTCAGCGCTGGTGGCGACTTGAAGATGATGCGTGCAGCGACCGAGCAGCTGACCCAACCGGAGGGTGTGGCCGACGTCTGGCGTTGGATCCGCCGCGAGTTCGGGGG
>JAFAID010000099.1 GCA_019236925.1 Mycobacterium sp.
GCCAGCACCGAGGCTGTCGTCGTATCATCAAGGCGCGCATCGGAATCCACCAACACAATCCGGCCCGGATGCTCGGTCTGCGCCGAACGCACCAAACCCCACACCGCAGCACCCGCCAGATCGGTGACGTCCTCCCCCGGTAGCGCCACCGCACCGCGGGTCGACACCACCAAGACGCCCGAGTCATGCTCAGCGAGCCAGGATTGCAGCGCCGCCAGCGCTTCGTGCGTGCGCCGGTAGGTCGCGGCGAGCGGATCATCGCCGGCGGCAACGGATTCGAAGACTTCATGCGACGGCGATTCGGACTGCGACGAGGGAGCTGTGGGTGACCAGATCACCTCGAAGATGCGGTCCGGCCCCGATCCGGACACCGCCGCCATGAGCTGTTGGTGTGACACCGGACGAGCCACCATCGAAGCCACCGACAACACCGGCAACCCCAACCCGTCGGCCAACTCCACCGACACCGCCGACGGACCCGACGGCGCAATCCGCGCCCGCACCGCCGACGCCCCCGCCGCATGCAACGACACCCCCTGCCAGGAGAACGGGACCAGCACACCGTTGTTGTCGTAGTCGTCGCGGGTTTCGGTGGCCACGATCACCGCGTGCAGGGCAGCGTCCAACACCGCCGGGTGCACCCCGAACCCCGCCGGTGATACGCCGGCGACGCTCGGAAGGCATGCGTCGGCGAACACCTCGTCGCCGCGCCGCCACATCGCGGTCAACCCCTGGAACGCCGGGCCGTACCCGTACCCGCGTATCGCCAGTCGGTCGTAAAGCCCGTCGATGTCGACCGGCGTCGCGCCCACCGGCGGCCAGGTCGACATGTCGGTGCCTGGCTCGGCGTCACCGGGCCGCCGGACTACACCTTCGGCGTGCAGAGTCCAGCCCGAGTGGTCGTCGCCGCGGGAAAACACCGAAACCGACCGGGTGCCTGACTCGTCGGCGGCGCCAACGACGACTTGCACGGCCACCGAGCCGGTTGCCGGGATCACCAACGGCGCCGCCAGCATCAGTTCGTCGATGACCGAGCAGCCGACTTCGTCGCCGGCGCGGATCGCCAACTCGACAAACCCCGCGCCCGGAAACACCACCACGCCGCCGACCGCGTGATCAGCAAGCCACGCCTGCGACCCCGCCGAAAGCCGGCCCGTCAGCACCACCCCGCCCGAGCTCGGCAGATCCACCACCGCGCCCAGCAGTGCATGCTCACTGGGCGCCAATCCCAGACCCGCAGCATCACCGGCAGCGCCATCACTGGAAAGCCAGAACCGCCGCCGCTCAAAGGCATACGTCGGCAACTCGACAAACTCAGCCCCGGGTAGCACCGCGCGCCAATCCACGCCCACACCCGACGCGAAGGCCTGCGCCAATCCGGTCATCAGGCTGATCGGTTCGGGCCGGTCTTTACGCAACATCGGCACGGACACGATGTCGGCTTCGGCGAGTGATTCCTCGATGGATGAGGTCAGGCCGCCGCCGGGGCCCACCTCGAGGAATCGGCTGGCCCCCGCCGAGTTCGCAAATCCGACGCTGTCGGCGAACCGCACCGCCGCCCGGATGTGCTGCGTCCAGTAGTCGGCCGACGCGAAGTCTTGCTCGGCCAACTGTCCGTTCACATTCGAAATGATCGGGATGATAGGCGCGTTGACCGTGAGCTCTTTTGCCGCCGCTCTGAAATCGGCGATCATCGGCTCCATCAACGGAGAGTGGAAGGCGTGCGAGACAGCGAGCTTGTGAACACGGCGGCCCTGTTCGCGCAGCTGGTCCGCGATCACAGTCACCGCATCCTCGTCGCCGGAAACCACCACGGAAGACGGGCCGTTCACGGCGGCAATACCGACGCCGTCGGTCAGCAGCGGGCGCACTTCGTCTTCGGTTGCCTGCACGGCCATCATGGCGCCGCCGGCGGGCAGGGCCTGCATGAACCGGCCACGCATGACCACCAGCTCGGCGGCGTTTTCCAGCGACAGGACGCCGGCGACGTGCGCCGCGGTCAACTCGCCTACCGAGTGGCCCATCACGAAATCGGGCCGCACGCCCCGGGATTCCAGTAGCCGGTATAGCGCGACCTCAACGGCGAACAAGGCGGGCTGCGCGAATTCGGTTGTGTCTAGCAGGTTCTCGTCGTAGCCCCAGATGACTTCGCGCAGGGGCCGCAGCAGGTGCCGGTCCAGCTCGCCCACAACGGTATTGAAGGCTTCGGCGAAGACCGGATACGCGGCGTGCAACCCCATGCCCATACCGAGCCATTGGGAGCCCTGGCCGGGGAACACGAACACGGTTTTGCCCGACGGGGTGGCGCGGCCGGTGATCACCGAGCCACCGGGCAGCCCGGCAGCCAACTCACCCAAACCGCTGAGCAGCTCCTGCCGATCGGCACCGAGCACCACCGCCCGGTGCTCAAACGTCGACCGCCCCGCCAACGACCAGCCCACATCAGCGGCATCCAACTGCTCACGCGCACCGATGAATTCACCCAACCGCGAAGCCTGAGCCGCCAACACCGCCGCACTCTTGGCCGACACCACCCACGGCACGATCGGCGGCTCGGCCGCCCGTTCCACCGCCTCGACCGTCGGCGCGGCCTCGATGATCACATGGGCGTTGGTGCCACTGATGCCGAACGACGACACCCCCGCGCGACGCACGCGACCATTGGCCGGCTCGGCTTTCCAAGGCTGCGGCTCCGTCAGCAATGTCATCGACCCCGCCGACCAATCCACGTGCGGGCTGGGTTCGTCGACATGCAAGGTCGCCGGTAAGACCTCGTGGCGCATCGCCAAAATCATTTTCATCACGCCGGCCACACCGGCCGCGGCCTGCGTATGACCCATGTTGGACTTGATCGACCCCAACCACAGCGGCTGCGACCGGTTCTGCCCGTAGGTTGCCAGCAGCGCCTGGGCTTCAATCGGGTCGCCCAGCGTGGTGCCCGTGCCGTGGCCCTCGACCGCGTCGACATCGCCCGCGCTCAACCCGGCGTTGGCCAGCGCCGCGCGCACTACCCGCTGCTGCGACGGGCCATTGGGCGCGGTCAACCCATTCGAGGCGCCATCCTGATTGACCGCCGAACCCCGCACCACCGCCAACACCGGATGCCCCAACCGCTGCGCATCC
>JAFAID010000458.1 GCA_019236925.1 Mycobacterium sp.
CTTTCGCGGTGTTGTAGCCGCTATCTGGCATGATCTGCGCGCCCACCACCGACAACGCGACATGGTGTTTGACTCCCGCTTCCTGTTCAGCAGAGAGAAGATTCGTGGTCGTGGTCGTGAAGAAGTGCATCACAGGTTCATCGTCGAACAATGGTGACTCGGCGACGTCGACTAGGTCATCCGCACCGGCGACGGCGTCGGTGAGGCCTTCACCGGTGAGTGCATCGATACCTGATCGGCGTGAGGCGGGGATGACGTCGTGTCCCTGCGCGCCGAGCTTGGTCGCTACTTTCGAGCCGATAAGCCCACGACCGCCAATGACTACGATCTTCATGATCAACCTTTCAGAGTTGCGTTTGACTGGTTACTTCGTCGGTGCCCCGCGCGCCACGAGGTCCGTACCGCCGCGGCCGCCTCATCCAGCCCCGCCGACATTGCTTGGGCATACAGGGATTTCGAACCCTACGGTTCATTATCAAATAGGTTCACCGGGGAATTTCAAGTCGAAGCGCTGGCATAGTTCGGGGACACTGTCGGCGTCCATCTCCAGTTCGTACCGCGCACAGAGTTCGTCTAGGGTCTCTGTCGATATCTTGTCCACACCGCCGAAGGCAGAAAGCTCGTCGAAGAACTGCTCAAATCCTGCGGGGGAAATAATCTCAAGGATGCGGGCGGGCTCATCGCCCGCGTTCCAGAATGTATGCCATTGGCCTCGTGGCTTGAAAATGAAGTCGCCAGGTCCGCCGTAGAGCACTTCATCGCCAAGCAAAGCGCCTACGCGTCCCTCGATGATCCAGCTGTACTCGTCTTCGTTGTGGTGGCGATGAAGCGGTGCGGCTAGCGCTCGGGGTGACATCGGATGTTCGAGGACGGAGAAGCGCCCCTCCGCCTGAACCTTATCGACGATGTGGCGGACACCGACCGTCCCAAGGAACACGGACTTGCCTTCCGTGCGGCCGACAGACTTAGCTGGCGGGCCGCCTGGCCTCAAGATGTCGTTTGTCACTGCAATCTTTCCTTTCAGCTTTCTTTCATTTTCAAACGCCAAGGACCTCCATCGGGTTAGTTGCGGCCGGCCATAAAGCCGCCGTCGACGTTGAGAATCGCGCCGGTGACCCAGCTGGCCTGGTCGGAGAGCAGATAGGCGACGGCGTTGGCGACGTCGGCGGGGGTGCCGACTCGTCCCAGGGGATGAAGCGGCGCGAAAGTGTCAAGCGTGGCGTCGATTTCGTCCTTCGGGACCCACCGCTCGAGAGCGGGGGTCTTGACGGCGGCCGGTGCCACCGCGTTGACGCGGATCTTGTGCCCGGCAAGCTCGATGGCCAGGTTATGTGTGAGCGCATGCAGCCCGGCTTTTTGCATCGAGTGCCCAGCCGATGGGGTCAGACCGATCGCCTGATGTGCCCACATGCTGCCGATGTTGACGATGGAGCCGCCCTCCCCGCGGGCGATCATGCCCGCAACGACGGTCTGCGTCAGGAAGAACAGGGCATAGTTGAGCTCCATGTACGAGTCGTAGTCCTGCGGGTCGTACTCGAGAAACGCCTTCGGGATGAAGAATCCGGCTGCGTTTACCAGCAGTGTCGCGTCGCTGTGCTGCTCGGAAAGCGCGCGCTGCACATCCGCGATTGCAGCGCGATCCGTCAGCTCGGCGGCGATGCCCAGGGCTTCGCCACGCCGGCCCGTCAGCTCAGCGACGGTGTCATCGACACGCGCTTTCGAGCGTCCGACGATCACCGCGCTGCCGCCGTGCTCGACGACGTCGATCGCGACCTGCCGACCGATGCCGGCACTGCCGCCGACAACAATGACCTTCTTGGCCTCAAAATGCATATTCGGGGTCCCTTCCTGGTTCTCCTGACGGCTCCGACTGGACCGCCGTTCTTCGTATCGACGACTCGCCGTATCCGGCGGTGCCGAAGAATTCGGACATGCAGCGGGCGGGTTAAGCGCCCGGAGCGATCGCACAGGCTGCCACACAGACCCAGGTGCCCTCACGCTTCTGATATGTGTCCGTGTACAGAGCTTCTTGGTCCACTCCATCGGCGAGCAGGGTGTATGTGGCGCGAGCGTGGATCAGAGCAACGTCGCTAAGGATGCGGATGTTGACGTCGTGCACAGCGAGATCCTTGAAGGGACGCGGCTTAGCGATGTAATCGAGGAACTCTTCACGGTTCCGGGTGAGGCCCGGAGTCTGCACGATGAAGTCTTCAGCGAGGAACTCGCTGAACCGCTTGACATCGTTGAACTGGTCGGAGTGGACGTA
>JAFAID010000504.1 GCA_019236925.1 Mycobacterium sp.
TACACCTTGTCGGCCAGCTTGCCTTCGGCCCACAGCCCGCCCAGCGAATCGATGAAGGTACGCAATTGCGCTGCAGGTGAGCCGAATCGAGTCGGTGAGCCGAAGATCACCGCGTCGGCCCACACGATGTCGTCGCCGGTGGCCGCGGGGAGATCCTTGGTGGCTTCATAGTTCGCCGTCCAGGCCGGGTTGCGGGCAAACGACTCCGGGTCGTGGGTTTCGGCGACGTGTCGCACCCGGACTTCGGCACCCGCCGACTCGGCCGCCGCAGCGACACGTTTTGCCATCGTCGTGCCATGGCCGGTAGCCGAGTAGTAAATGATCGCGAGTTTCGTCATGGCGCCACCCTAGACATGGCGGGGATGCGCGACGTTGTTTCGCGCAACAGCGAGCGGGGAGCCGCATTGTCGGCGCGGACATCGAAAATCGCGCCGGCTCGCCTAAGTATCGAAAGGGACGGCGCCCGGACGTAAATCAGTCCGCGTGCGGCGACAGCACACCGATGGAGCCATCAGTAGACCGGATTGAGGCCAAAAAGTGAATTCTTTTCAGAACCTGTTCGATTGCCAAAAGCGTTACTTCGCAACAGGTGTGACACGCAGTCATTCCTGGCGGGTCGAGCAACTAGACCGCATGGCGCGGCTTGTCCGCGAGAACGAGGCGGCACTGCAGGACGCGGTCGCCCAGGATTTCAAGACCGCCAGCCAAGAACGGATCTTCGAAACATTGTCCAGTACCGCCGAAGTCGAGTTCCAGAAGAGCCAACTAGCCGGTTGGATGACGCCAACGGAGGTGCCCGTGCCTCGGGCGCTGGCCGCCACCGGGCACCGTGGCGTCGTCTATCGAGACCCTTACGGTGTGGCGCTGATCATGGGTCCCTCCAACGGCCCACTCACACTGCTGATTCGACCCGCGATCACGGCGCTTGCCGCCGGGAACTGCTGCATACTCAAACTGAGCGCGGCCCTAAACGCCACCTCTGAATTGCTTCTCGAACTGGTGCCGCGGTACTTCGAGCCGGACGCCGTGGCGGCGGTTGCCGGGCACCGCGACGTAATTACCGAACTCCTCAAGTTGCCCTTCGACTTCATCTTCTTCACGGGCAGCACCAGCACCGGCAAGGTCGTGGCGCGCGCCGCTGCCGAGAACCTGACCCCGGTGTTGCTTGAACTCGGCGGGCAAAATCCCGCGCTGATCGACGAGACGGCCAACCTCGCCGACGCTGCCAAAAAGGTTGTCTGGGGTGCGACGGCCTGGGGTGGCCAGTGGTGCACATCGCCGGGGTATGCCTACGTGCACGAGTCGGTCGCCGAAGCATTTGTAGCAGAGGCGAAATCGGTGCTTCCCTCACTCTACGGTGAGGACCCGAGGACCAATCCCGACTACTCGCGAATCATCAGCGCCCGCGCGGTGACGCGCTTGGCGGGGTTGATCGACCCGACTAAGGTGATCGCCGGCGGCCAGTCGGATCCCGAGTCCCGCTACCTCGATCCGACAATCGTCTATCCCGTGGATTGGGGCGATCCGATCATGCGCGGCGAGATCTTCGGGCCGATATTGCCGATCCTGACCTACGCTACTTTCGATGAAGCATTAGACAGGATTTCAGTGACCCCGCAGCCGCTGGCCGCCTATATCTTCAGCCGGAACCAATCCGCAATCGACCGATTCATTGGCGAACTCCGCTTCGGAGGAGGCGCGGTCAACCAGACCAACATTCAACTATATGTCGAAACGATGCCGTTCGGGGGCGTCGGAATGTCCGGAATGGGTCACTACTACGGAAAAGACGGGTTTGACATGCTGACTCACGCGAAGTCCATGCTCATCTCGCCTGCCGATGTCGCGATCGAGCACCTGTTCCCGCCTTTCACACCGCAGAAGAACGCCGAGCTGACGACGTGGTTCGATTATTGAGACAGCAGGCCGCTAGCTGACCGGGGTTTAGGGATTGGGGCCGACAGCGGTTGGCGGTCTTTGATCGCGGTGAGGTCATCGATAGGGAGACGTCGACGATGCGCCCGACGGACCCGATCCCAGCCATACACGCGGGAAGATCGGCCCGGTCAGCAGGTTACGGTTTGGGCTAGAGGTCGAAGATCAACAATGTACTGGTGGCAGTGGCAACCAGCGAGCCGCTGGCGTCGGTGACTGTTCCCTCGGTGAAGCCGACCCGTGAACCGGATTTGACGACTGTGCCCGTGGCGGTCAGTGGGCCGCTCGCTTGGGGCCTGAACCAGCTCGTGTCGGCTGGGTTGAAACCCCCACCGCCACAGCGGTATCCGCTCGCTAAGGGAAGTGCTGCGCTGCAGGCACTGGCCGACGGCGGGGTGTACGGCAAGGTCGTCCTGGAGCCATAGGTCAAATGGGCAACAAGGGCAAGATCACGTCCAGGAGGGGTGTCAGTACGTCGGCCGAGAGTACGAGCGTTACGGAATGAGGCCCGCCAGATCCCCGGCGACCGTTTGGGCCGCGTTCGCGATAGCGGCGAAGTCGATGAGGCCGGCAAGCGGAATCAGTGCCTCGTCAGCCGCAATTGGATAGCCGATGGCGTCAACAAGCCCGCTCGCGTTGCCGCCGGCCGCTTCCTGGATTCCGTTCAGGAACAGGGTGAGGTCATACGTCGGCAGCGTGGTCAGCAGGGCGTTAGCAACGTCCGCCGCGGGAACCAGCGTGGAATACGCCGTCGCGACCGCACCTGAGAGGGTATTGACGATGTCGGTGAACGTCGTGCTGAGAGCTTCCGGCGAACTAAAATCGCTCGACAGTGCCGTCAACAGTTCGGGCAGCGTGATGCTCGACGTGTCTGATGAGGTACCCAACAGCGCCGACAATCCGCCGGTCTCGACCTCGCTGATCTCACTGCTGATATCGCTCTCGAAGGCCTGCAATCCTGTCTGCGCCCCGGTTATCAGATCCTGCGCGACGGTGGACAGGTTGACGTCGGGGAACAGGCCAAACGGGGTGGGCTCGTTGGCCGGCAGGTACCCGTCCGGCCCGGCTGAGTAGCCGAAGTCGGGGTTGCCGTAGCCGATGTTCACCAGCACCGTCAGGTCCGGTTGCAGCAGATCGGCCAGCGGATTCCCGATAACGGGGATGTCGCGCACCGGGTCCAACAGTGGCAGATCCGCGGTGGGAATCAGGAAGTAGTCGGTTTCGGTGCCGAAGGCCGGATCGGTCGGCAACGGAATGGCATCACCGCCGTCGGCTACCGGTGTGACCTGCTGGAGTGTGAGGTTCTCATACGTGCCGTGGACGAAATAGACACCCAGAAGGGCGTTGATGTCGGAGAAGGGGTCGATCGGATACTGCGGGAAGTCGGCGAAACCGTCGTATTCCTGCGTGAAAATATCGGTCGGGTAGAGGTCCGGCGTTGCGCCGTTGAAGGTGATACCCACACTCGGGATGCTCAACCCGTCGAAGCGCTCGAAGAGGCCGCCGGCCGGATTGTTCGGATCACCGGTCAGCACAAAGGCCAATTGGTCGAGACCCGGTTGTTGACTCTCGGGCAGGGTCAAGAGGTTGGCCATTTCCATCGAGGAGATCGTCGAACTCTGGGAATCGCCGTAAACCACGACGTTGTTGCCGTTTTCGGTTTGGGCCAGGATCGCGCTGTTCAGAATTTTGACGCCTTGGGCCTCTGACTCGTCGAGGGTCAGGCTCTGGACGGGGGTGTACAGCGGCGAGTTGCCTTCGGGCGTGGCCAAGGCTTGCGGCGTGTAGTCCGCGTAGCCGTTGGGAGCCAGGAACAACTGCTCGACGGTGTCGACGAAGCTCTGGTCAGGTATCGGCGTCCCGCTGCCACCGATGACGAAGGCGGTGTCGTCAGCGTGGGCGTACGGCGCGTGCATCATCGACGTCAGTCCCAGCAGGCCCGCACCCATGCTCGCCAACAGTGCAAATCCCAGCCACCGGGTCTTACGGCCTAACATCGCAACCTCCCCGAAGGAACGCGCCGCACCGCGGACCGGTGGCGGCGCGTTCCGTTCCCTCCATTACTAGAACAGACCCGAGAAGTCGGCAGCGATCTGGCTGAAGGCATCGCTCAGGATGGAGACCTCGAATCCTGCCGCCAGCGTGCCGATCGCAGTGGTAGCCGCGATCGGTAAACCGAAAGCGTCAACGATGTCACCGTTCGAGAGGTTGCCCGCGAACAGCGTCTCGGTTTCCCACGCGGGGAGGCTGGTCACCAGCATGTTGATGATGTCTGCCGTTGGCAGCAGGGTGGAATACAGTGTCGAGGCCGCACTCGAGAGCGCGTTGACGAAGTCGGTGAACGACGCTGCCGGGTTTGCGGCGTCGGCCGACAATGCCGACAACAGATCCGTGAAGCTCTGCCCCGACGTGGCCGGATCCAGCGCCGCCGAGTAGGGGTCTGTGCCGCTCATCAAGTTCTGGAAGCCTTGCTCGGTGTCGGTGGCCAGGGTGCTGAGCACTGTCGACAGGCTGACATCCGGGAACAGCCCGAACGGGGTGGGGATGTTGGCCGGCGAATCAGCCGTCACGGACCAACCCTGACTGCCGTCGGCAACGTAGCCCAAGTTGATCAGATACGTCAGGGCGGGCCCGAGCAATTCTTGGAGCGATGTCGGCAGCAGCGACACCAGCGGCGCAGTCTCGGGAATCATGTAGTAGTTGGTGAGGCTGTCCGTGGTGCCGGAGGCCATTGAGCCCGGCAGCAGAATCGCGTTGGCGATCTGTTCGGCCGTGGGGCCGCTGCCCTCCGCGCCGCCGTTCAGATAGGTGCCGTGGATCTCTTCGATGCCCAAAAAGGCGTTCAGGTCGGCCAGGAAATTAATTGGGTAGCGCGGGAAGTCGGTGTAGCCGTCGTACTCCAGCGAGTACATGTTGGTGATGAAGTCATCGGACGGTGTTGCGCCGTCGAACGAGATGCCCACACTCGCGAGGTTCAGCGGCTGGTCGAGGGTTGTCTGACCCGATAACGTCTCGAAACCGTTAAAGCGGTCGAGCAGGCCACCGTTGGGAGCGCTGGGGTCACCGATCAGCAGGAACTGTGGGGCATCGGGCCCGTTATCCGGCGTGCCGGACGGGTCAAGCATCTCCATCGTGATTCCGGATAGCGTGGAACTCTGCGAGTAGCCGAACACCGTTGAGGCGTTTCCGGCCGCCTCGTTGCCCAGGATCGTGCTTTCCAGGATGGCGGCGCCCTGGCCTACCGAGGTGCTGAGGGATGGAAGGCCGTCGGAATCTAGGGGGTAGTTGAGCGGCAGGGTGTGGACGCCGGTCAGCGGATACAACCCCTCGGGGGTGAAGACGCCGTTGCCAAAGGGGTTGGCCGTGGTGGCTTGGTAGAACGTGAGATCGGGGTAGAGGCGCGTACCCGGATTGTTGAGGAACAGGTCGTCAGCGGCCTCCACATAGTCCGGGCCGGGGATGGGTAAGCCGCTGCCGCCCATGACCAACCCGATGTCGGTGTCGTCTGCGTGGGCGAATGCCGGATTCATCATCGCGCTCAACCCCAGGACACCGGCACCGACCGTGGCCACCAGTCCGAAACCAAGCCAATGACGCTTGCGGTCTGACATTTGGGACCTCCCGGGCGTGGGCGGAGTCGTTGGAGCAGTAAGGTGCCCCAGCGGCGCAGGTATTCAACGTATGTTCTACTCCATTTCGTCCCGAATGTCTAAGAAATCCACAGGTTTTCCTTCAG
>JAFAID010000524.1 GCA_019236925.1 Mycobacterium sp.
ACCCGCTGACGGATCGAGCAGTTGCGGCGACGCCAACCCCATCGCCGCCACGACCTGCGTGGTGACGTGGTCGACCAGCAGGCCGCGCCGCCGCCCCGGTTCGGCGTCGCGCAACGCTTCCCGGAACTCGGTGATCGGCGTCGACGAGCCGTCGCCTTCGGTCTCGGTCGGCAGCAGCTCGTCCACAATGCGCAGAGCCGCACGGGTGCTGCGGTAGGCGGTGGCGAGCTGGCCCCAGTCGGCCGCGACGATGGTGGAGCGCGCCGGCGTGCCGGGACCGGTCACCCACGGCAGCGCCTGGATGGCGACCTCGTCGGGCAGGGGCTCCAGACCTGAGTCGAGAGTCACGTGCCGTTCGTTGTCGGATTGGCTGTCGGACAACGACTTCCACAGCCCCCAGTTGATCGCGGTGGCCGGAAGCCCGGCCGCTCGGCGGGCGAACGCGAACGTGTCGAGGAAGGTCGCGGTGGCCGCGTAGTGGGCCAGCCAGCGCGAGCCGGTCACGCCGGAGATCGACGAGAACAGCACGAACTGGCGAACCGGGTGCCGCACCGAAAGACGGTGCAGCAGCGCCACCACATCCAGCTTCGGCCGGAACATCGCGGTGACGTCGTCATCGGTCATGTCGCGCAGGGTGATCGGGCCACCTGCGAACGCGGCCACATAGATTCCGGCCAGCGGTGGGAGGTCTGCGCCGAAGCGATCGAAAAGCGCGCTCATCGCGGTCTCATCGGCCGCGTCGGCGGCAGCCGTCACCAGGGTGGTTCCGCGTGCCGGCAGACCGGCAGCCAATTCGTCCAGGAGTGAACCGGGATTGCGGGAAACCGCGACGACGGTAACGGCGCCACTGTCGGCGAGCTGCCGGATCAGATGCGGTCCGATGTTGCCGGTCGCGCCGATGACCAGATAGCTGCTGTCCTTGTCCAATTCCACCGGGGACGTCGACGGCAGGTAGCCGCTTTGCAGCCGCGGGACTCGGCGGATACCGGCCCGGTAAACGACCTGATCCTCTCCGTCGTCGCCGTGCGCTTCGTCGACGACATACCGGGCGGCCAGGCCGGCCGGCACCGATTCGTCGACATCGACAATGCCGCCCCAGATCTCGGCATGCTCCAGTGCCAGCGTGCGGCCCAATCCCCACAACACCGCGTGAGCGGGGTTGGCTCGATCGCCTTCATCGATGGGCTGCGCATTCCGGGTGAGCAGGAACAGCCGGGGCCCCATCCCCATCTCCGTTACGGCCGAAGTCAGCCTCCGCGCCGCATTGAACAAGCGATATCCCGATTCGGCATCCAGATGATCAGAAAGCGCCTGCGGCGCGTACAGCACGTGGGTCGCCCCGGCGAGGACGTCGGTGATCGCCTCAACGCCTTCGGCCAACAGTGACGACGGCAGCACCGTCACGTCAGAGTCATCGCCGAGAAGGTGGCCGATCTCCGCGCCGAGCTCGGAATCGGCGATCACCAGCCACGAACTATCAGCGTCTACCTGCCTGGCGGACAACGTCCGGGCCGGCCACGCCAGCCGGCTGTACCACTCCGGGGGAATCGGTCCATCGACGACCTGGCCGCGCGGAATACCAACATGCTCAACATGTTTGATCGAGGCCGAAGGCCTAACGGTGACCCAGTGCTTGCCGTGGTGCCAGGGGGTGGTGGGCAGCACCGGAGCCGGTTCCGCCGGGTGCGGTGTCTCGGGCGGCTGGCTGGTGTGGACGGCGTTGACGTTGGTATGGAAAGTCACCGTGTCATCACCGTCACGCCAGAGCGTCCCGACAGCGTGGTGATGGGTCACCGACTCCAGCGTGTCGCTGACGGCGTGCGTCAGGATCGGATGGGCGCTGACCTCGATGAAGGTGCCGTGGTCTTCTGCGGCTGCGGTGATGGCCTGACTCAGCAGAACCGGCTGGCGCACGTTCGCTACCCAGTACTCGGCATCCAGCACCGGTGTGGTGGCGTGTTCAACCACGGTGGAGATAAACGGAATCGTCGGCATCGACGGCACCAGATCTGATAGCTCCGCACGCAGGTCGGGCAGGATCGGATCCATCAACGCGGTATGCGAGGCGACCTCCATGTTGACCCGCCGGGCGAACCGATTCTGCGCGCTGACCGCGGCGATCACAGCATCGACCGGCGCCACGGGCCCGGCGATCACCGTCTGCTGCGGTGCGATGTACCCCGCCACGCTGACCCCGGGATAGTCGGCGATCAACGCCTCGGTGGCCTCGGCGTCCAGTTTGAGCAGTCCCACCGCGCCTTGCCCGGCGAGCTGTGACATCAGCCGCGAGCGGATAGCGATCACCCGTAGTCCGTCGGCCGCGCTCAGCGCTCCGGCTACAACCGCCGCAGTGACCTCACCCATCGAATGACCGACCACCGCGTCCGGGTGCACCCCATACGAGCGCCATAACTCGGTCAGCGCCAGTTGCAACCCCATCAGCGCCGGCTGTACATGCGCGTCACCGCTCACCGGCTCGCCGTCGGCGATCACCTGTTGGAGCGAAAATCCAACCTGCTCAACGAAATCCGGCTCCAGGTCAGCAATGGCTTCGGCAAACACCGGCTCGTCGGCAACCAATTGGCGGCCCATGCCCGCCCAGTGCGAGCCCTGACCCGAGTAGACGAACACCGTGCCGGGATTGCACGTGCCGTCGTGCGGGCCGACGATTCCCTCTGCTCCCTCGCTCACTCGGCCCTCGGCCAGCGCTTGCAACCGGGCCACCGCGTCGGCACGATCGCGGGCACAGACTGTGGCGAACTGAGCGTGTCGCTCGCGGTGGTGGTTGAGCGCATGAGCCACGTCGGGCAACCGCACTGCGGAGCCCGCGTCGGCCATCCACTCGGCCAGGGTCCCGGCCATCGCCGCTATCCGCTGGGGGGTCTTGCCTGACACCACCAATGTGGTCACAGCCGGATCGGGCTCACGGATAACAGGTATCGATGCTGGAGCCTGCTCGATCACCGCATGTGCATTGGTGCCGCCAAACCCGAACGCGGACACCCCGGCTCGTCGCGGGTGCGTCGTGTGCGGCCAGTCTTGCTGTTCAGCAACGACTTTCAGTCGCATTTGGTCGAATGGGATATGAGGATTGGGGGTTTGGAAGCCCCAATTCGCCGGGATGCTCGCCCGCTGCACCGCCAACACAGCCTTGATGAAACCGGCTATCCCGGCCGCTGCCTCGAGATGACCGAGATTCGACTTCACCGCACCGATCAACAGCGGCGATTGCTCCGGACGTCCCTTACCCAGAACGGTACCGAGCGCCCGCGCCTCGATGGGATCTCCCAGAAGCGTTCCGGTGCCGTGGGTCTCGACATAATCCACTTCATGCGGCGGCACTCCCGCGTTGGCGTACGCCGAGCGCAACATCGCCATCTGCGCGGCCGGGTTAGGAGCGAACAGGCCGTTGGACCGACCGTCCTGGTTGACGGCCGAACCCCGCACAACTGCGAGCACCCGGTCTCCGTCGCGCAGAGCGTCGCTGAGTCGCTTGAGCACCGCCACGCCGCAGCCCTCGCCGCGGACGAACCCGTCGGCGTCCGCATCGAACGCGTGGCAAGCACCGGTCGGCGACATGACACCGGTTTGATCGAAACCACGAAAGATCTGTGGCGACAACAGAAGATTCACGCCCGCGGCAATGGCCACGTCGGACTCCTGCCGCCGCAGGCTCTGACACGCCATGTGCACGGCGACAATTGATGATGAACACGCGGTATCCACCGTGACGGAGGGTCCACGCAGGTCCAGGAAATACGACAGCCGGTTGGCGATGATGCTCAGCGCACCACCCGAGTTACTCCAGGCGTCGACACTGGTCAGATCGAAACCTGCCGCATATCCGTAGTCGGTGTAGCACGCACCGGCGAAGACCCCGGTCTGCGAGCGGCGCAGCGAACTCGGTGGAATCCCAGCGTGTTCCAATGCCTCCCAAGCGACTTCGAGCAGCATGCGTTGCTGGGGGTCCATCTTGACGGCTTCGCGGGTCGAGATGTCGAAGAATTCCGCGTCAAAGGCGTCGATGTCGTCCAAGAATGTCCCCCACCGCGTGGTGCGGGCGAGCGTCTCCGCGATCTCAGCGGAGCCGTCGTCGAATGGCGCCCACCGAGCCGCCGGCATCTCCGACACCGCGGATCGACTCTCGCTCAGGAATTCCCAGAACTCTTCCGGACCATGGACACCACCGGGGAATCGGCATCCCAGGCCGATCACCGCGATCGGCTCGTCGATGCTGCTTCGATGATCGGACTCGTAGACGGGTTCGGCAGTGGTCTCGGACCCGCTCAGAAACCGCGACAGGTCAGCGATCGACGGGTGCTCCCAGAATTCCACCGGCGAAACTTTCCGACCGAGCAACTCGGACAGCTCGCCGGACAACACAATTGCATCGCGCGAGCCCAGACCAAGATCGCTCATCGACGCGTCGAAGTCGATGTCGTAGGGACTGCAGCCGACGTTGGTCACGAGGTAGTCGGCCAGCCAGTGCCGAAGAGCTTCCTCGTCGAAAGGCGAGCTCATGACGCGACCTTCAAACCGCTGGATGCACCGTCCCGGTAGCCCTGCATTAGATACCCCTCTCACTACCAGCCGGAGCCGACTCCACGCTGTCGAACAGATCATCCAACACACTGCCGTCCGAGTCGCCGAGCGCGTCGATGTCGTTGTCCGAATCCGTCTGCGGTAGAAGCTTTTTAGCGAGGTGCTCCGCGAGTGCGACGATCGTCGGATAGTTGAAAAGCATGGTCGCCGACAACTCGATGCCGACGAACTGCTCGGTGTCTCGTCGAACCGACATCGCCATTACCGAGTTGAGGCCGAGCTCGGCAAATGGGAGGTCCAGTGCGAGGTCGGCTTCCGGCATGTGAAGCTCGCGGGCAAGGATGGTCCGCAGCCCGGCCTCGAGTTCGCGCAGCACGTCCTCGGCAGGCATCTCCGACCACGCCGGTGATATCGCCTGCAACTCGGATGCCGCCGGCACGTCCGACGACGGCAGCGGAGCCATCACGGCTTGAGCGACGTCGTAACGCTCCAGGTACTCCCAGGCCGCGAAGGCTTCTTCCGGGGTGACGGGCCGGGAGCCCAACCGTTCGAGTTCCTGCATCGCGATTTGCGCGTCCGAGCCGAACCCGAGTCCACGCCAGACCACCCAGTCCAGGCTGACGGTGTGGCAGCCTTGCCGATGGCGTGCGTGGGCCAGTCCGTCCAGGTAGGCATTGGCTGCCGCGTAGGCGCCCTGCCCCGGGACACCGAACACTGCCCCGGCCGCGGCAGTCATAAACAAGAAATCGAGGCTACCGGGCGGGAACACCTCGTGCAACGCCCGCGCACCGGCGATCTTCGGCGACATGGTGTGCCGAAGACGGCTCTCGGTGACCTCGGTGAGGAGTTGGGCGTCGGTGATTCCGGCAGCGTGGACGACACCGCGTATCGGAGGCGCTCCGTCGGCGTCCCGCTTGGCAAGAAGCGCCTGCACCGCATCACGCGAACCGACGTCGAGGGCGACCGCATCCACCGCGACCCCGCGCGACTCCAGCGCCCGGATGGCGGCGATCTTGTGCCTCGTATCGGTGTCGGCGCCGGCGTTATCCCAGTCCCGACGTGCTGGCAGCGGCGTGCGGCCGGCCAAAACCAGACGACGTGCGCCGCGATCAGCGAGCCAACCCGCGATCAGCAGACCCAGCGCACCCATGCCGCCGCTGACCAGGTATGCCGCATCCGGGCGGCACCGCAGCGGGTCGCGAACCGGTCCGCCGGAGACCGGCGCGAAGACCTGCGTGAGGAATTCGCCGTCGCGCAGCGCCAGGATGGACTTGGCCGGTGTCCGCAGGATCGTGGACAGCGCCGATACCCAATGGGCGGCGGCTTCTCCCTCTCGTCCGTCCGGCACGTCGACCAGGCCGCCCCACAACTGTGGCTGCTCGGCGCGGATAACCCCGGCGGTTCCCCACAGACAGCTCTGCCGGACCGCCGCATCGGAAGTACCCTCGCGAACGCCGCGAGTGATGATCCACAGCGTGACCGGGTGGTCGTCGTTGCGTTCGGCAAGCCCTCGGACCAGGTCCGCCACTTCCGCCGACAGCCGAACCGCGCAGTCGAGGTCGGTCTCGTCGGAGCCGGATTCGGCGACATAGAGCACGTATCGCGCATCGGCGGCCGCGGCCGACGGGTAACCGGCGTCGGCAAGCCGATCGCGCACAGTGCCGACGACGCTGTCATCGCCCAGCACCGCGATCGCGGATGAGGCATCCGGCGCGTGGTGCGTGTCAGCGTCACCCTCAACAGGCCGGAAGGGTTGCCAATCGATCGCGTGCACCATCGCCGACGGGTCGTCGTCGCGGGCAGCCTTAGCGGAGGTGGCGCTCGAGTCCACCGCGGCGTAGCGAAGTCCCCGCACGTCGATGCAGGTTTTGCCGTCCGGCGCCGTTACCGTGATGTCGACTGTGAGTTGTTCGTCGAGCTGCTCGTCGTTGCCGCCGAGCCGATGTACCTCGATGCGGCCGCCGGGGGCGGCCAGTTCGGCTTCGAACCGGATGCTGGCGACGGCGGCCGGAATCATCAGCCGCGGGTTGGCACTATCCAGCAGCCGGGCGATGTGAATCGCGGCGTCGAGCAGCGCGACCGCCGAGGGCTTGGACAGCTCGACGTCGGCGTCCAGTCGGCCGCGCGCCGACCGGCAGGAGCCGACCGACCATTCGAACGGCCGCCCCTCACTGCCCCAAGTCCGCCATAACGACGTCACCGACTCGTCGGCAAACTCGGTGTCCGTCGCGTCCACGCTGTGCAGAGACGGACCCACCGTCCCGTGGTCAGGCACCTCATGGGAGATTCGGGCACTGGCGTGCTTGACCCACCGCTGCGCGGAGCCGCCATTTTCGGGGCTCCGGGCGCTGGATGACACGGTGACCGACGCGGCGTCGGCGACCACCTGGATCACCCGCGGCTCGTCGACGACGATCGGATAGTCGAAGCGGACGTCCGAGATCATCGATGCTCCAGATTCTTCTGCCGCGGTCGAAAGCGTCTGCAGCAGAACCGATATCGGAACGATTTCGACGCCATTGTTGTGATGGGAACCCGGATACGGCTTGTTGGCGGGAGTAAGCCGCGCCTGCCAGAGCTGCGTCGGCGGTGTGGTAGCGACCGTGATGTGCTCGCCGAGCAGGGTGCTGGGCTTGGGCGCGGACTCGGCTGCTTTAACGTAATTCTCGGCGCTGATCCAATGTTGGGTGTGATGCCAGGGCGCGCTGGGCAGCACCGGATGCGGCTCAGGCGGATGCGGCACCTGCGGGGGGTGCAGCACACACGTGCTGTTGAGGTTGGTGTGGAAGCTGACCGTGTCATCATCGTCGCGCGACAGCGTCCCGATGCTGTGATGGTGGGTGGATTCCAGTGTTTCGGTGACGGCGTGCATCAGCGTGGGATGGGGGCTGACTTCGATGAAGGTGGCGTTGTGCTCGGCGGCGGTGCTAATCGCTTGGCGCAACCGCGCCGGCTGGCGCACATTGGCGACCCAGTAATCAGCGTCCAACAGCGGCGCCCCGGCGCCGATGTCACTGTCGGCAACGGTGGAGATGAACGGAACCGTCGGCGCCGTGGGCGCCAGGTCGGCCAGCGCAGACCGCAGCTCGGGCAAAATTGGATCCATCAGCGCGGTGTGCGAGGCGACTTCCATATTCACTCGCTTCGCGAATCGCTCCTGCGCCATTACCGCGGCAATCACCGCATCAACCTGGGCCGCCGACCCGGCGATGACGGTCTGCCGCGGCGACAGGTAGCCCGCGAGACTCACCTCGGGATAGTCGGCGATCAGCTTTTCGGCCGCCTCGGCGTCCAGCTCGAGCAGCGCCACCGCCCCTTGGCCGCCCAGCCGCGACATCAACCGCGACCGGGTCGCGATCACCCGCAGGCCCTCGGCCGCGCTCAGCGCGCCGGCCACCACCGCTGCGGTGACCTCGCCCATCGAATGCCCGATCACCGCATCGGGCTGCACGCCATAAGAGCGCCACAAGGCGGTCAACGCCAACTGCAAACCCATCAAAACCGGCTGCACCCGCGCGTCGCCGGCCACCGGCTGGCCCTCGGCCAGTACTTGCCGAAGCGAAAATCCGACGTGCTCGACGAACGATGGCTCCAACTCGTCGACCGCCGCGGCGAAAGCCGGCTCATCCGCTAACAACTGCCGGCCCATGCCCGCCCACTGCGAACCCTGACCCGGATACACGAAGACGGTGCCCGGCTTGCACAATCCGTCATGGGCGCCCACCACGCCGCCCGCTGATTCGCCGGTCGCCAAGGCCTGCAGCCCGGCCACAGCCTGAGCACGGTCACGCGCACAAACCGTGGCGAAAACCTTGTGGCGGGTGCGGTGATGGTTGAGAGTGTGGGCGACATCGGCCAGTGAGACGCCGGCGCCGCCGGCGATCATCCACTCGGCTAACATCGCGGCCGTCGACGCGATGCGGGCCGGCGTCTTCCCGGAGATCACCAGGGTGGTCACCACCGGTTCCGGTTGTGCGACAGGGGTTTTCAGGGGATCGGGAGTAGGGGCTTCCTCAAGCACCAGGTGAGCATTGGTGCCGCTGACCCCAAACGACGACACCCCGGCTCGCCGCGCACGCCCAACCACCGGCCACGACATGCCCTCGGCCGCAATCGTGAACCGCGAAGCACCCTCGACAGCATTCGGCGTCAACTGTTTGAAGTGCAGGTGCCGGGGAATGTAGCCGTGCTGCATGCTGAGCACGGTCTTGATAAAACCGGCGATCCCGGCTGCCGATTCCAGATGACCCAGGTTGGTCTTCACCGACCCCAACACCAACGGCGCTGAGCCATTCCGCTCACCGAAGACCTGACTCAGCGCCCCCAATTCGATCGGATCACCCAACGGGGTGCCGGTGCCGTGCGCCTCGATGTAGTCAATCTCCGAAGGCTGCAGGCGCGCCGCCGCCAACGCCGCACGTAGCACCGCCTGCTGGGCCGGTCCACTGGGCACCGTCTGGCCGCTGCTGGGACCGTCCTGGTTGACGGCCGAACCGCGCACCACCGCCAAGACCGAATCCCCGTCGCGCAGCGCATCACTGAGCCGCTTGAGCACCAC
>JAFAID010000631.1 GCA_019236925.1 Mycobacterium sp.
CACGTCATCGAAGGCTGCGTCGACGCGCTGATCCGGGTGCTGGCAGACCTGCATGCGGTCGACCCGGCTGCGGTCGGACTCGCCGATTTCGGAAAACCGAGCGGATATCTGGAACGCCAGGTTCGCCGATGGGGTTCGCAGTGGGAACTTGTGCGCCTTTCCGACGACGACCGTGACGCCGACGTTCAGCGGCTGCATTCGGCGTTGCAGCAGTCGATTCCGCAGCAGAGCCGCACGTCGATCGTGCACGGCGACTACCGGATCGACAACACCATCCTGGACGCGAACGATCCGGGGCGGGTGCGTGCCGTCGTGGACTGGGAGCTCTCCACACTCGGCGACCCGATCAGCGACGCGGCGCTGATGTGTGTCTACCGCGATCCGTCGCTCGACCTGATCATCAACACGCATGCCGCGTGGACGTCACCGCAGTTGCCGGTAGCCGACGAGCTTGCACACCGGTACTCGGTTATCTCCGGACAGCCGTTGGCGCACTGGAACTTTTACATGGCGCTGGCCTACTTCAAGTTGGCGATCATCGCGGCAGGCATCGATTTCCGCCGGCGTATGTCGGGTGGTGCGGATGATGTTGACGCATCCGATCGGGTCGGGGAGACCGTGGGGCCGTTGATCGCCCGCGGTCTGACCCAGCTCCGGACCTGACGGATCGCTAGCCGTCGATGTTGCGGAAATGAACGATGTGCTGCCAGCGGTTTCCGGTCGCTGCGACGAATTCGAAGTTCTCCGGTTCGACGAGATCGCGCAACTCCTCCACGCTGAGCCGGTCGGGATCGGGAGCCATCTCGACGAACACCAGCCGCCCGCCGGGTTTCAACACGTGGCCAAGCGACCGTACGCAGGCCTGCTTGTCGGGCACCTCCCCGATCACCGCGGACAAGAAGGCGACGTCAAAGGTGTTGTCCGGGAAGGGCAGCCCGTCACTTGCCTGTCCGGCGGTGAAACCGACATTGGATAGCTCGGCCCGGTCGAGTTGCTGCCGGGCCTTGTCGAGCATTTCCGGTTGGACGTCGAACAATTCCAGTCGCCCATCGGTGAGCCGACGGGCAATCTCCACGCTGAAGAACCCCGGGCCCGGCCCGAGCTCCAGGACGTGTTCTGAGCCCGCGAGACTGAGCTTGTCAACGGTGCGTGCTGGCTTGAGCAGCGTTCGGCGAATCGGATTGTTGATCAGAAACGCCGCCTGGTGCGGGAACGGCGATTCTCCTTGGTGACGCGACTTGTGCAATAGCGCGCCTACCCAGGTTGATGACATAGGGCCTCCTGACTGATGTAAGTTAGGGTACCCTAAGTCAGTAACGGTGGGGTCGCTACGGTCCCTTAAAACCGGCGGCGAGGTTCTTCTTTGCCGCGCGCCGCAACTGGTATATCCGTGCCGTACCGGCCAGCACGGTGATCAGCCCGCCGCCCACCGCCGCCAGCAGAATCGCGACGCCCAGCGGCAGGGTCCAGCGCAAGTTAAAGAAGGTGAACTGCGCCGACGCGGTGTTCTGGGTGATGAAGATCAACAGCACGATGAGAATCAGGAAGCCCGCGGTCAGCGACGACCATAGGCTGGCCGCGCGGGTGTATTTCACCGCCGATTCCGGCGGCGTCGCGCTGTCCTGGTCCGGCTGGTCGGTCGGAGATGGTTGATCGGGCGATACAGACGAATCGCTACTCATGTTGCCATTTTCACCCTTTCGGCCGCGGAAAGGGAGCCGAACCACCGGGAAACGTGGGTAACTTGGCCAGCGTGCTCGAGTCAAAGCGGTGTGACCTGCCGTCGGGCGATAGTGTCGATTGCTATGGGCATGCTGCGACGGCGCGGGCACCGCGCGGCAGCGTGGCTCACCGGCGTGTGTCTCCTCGTAGCTGCCTGTGGCAGCTCGAATCCGCTCGGCGGAGCGTCGGGCAATATCAACTCGATCGTCGTCGGATCCGCCGGCTTTCCGGAATCCAAAATCCTCGCCGAGATCTACGCACAAGCCTTGCAGACCAACGGTTTCAACGTCGGACGACGGATGGGGATCGGCAGCCGCGAGGCGTATATCCCTGCGCTGAAAGACCATTCGATCGACCTGGTGCCGGAGTACATCGGCAACCTGCTGCTGTACTTTGAGCCGACGGCGACAGTGACCATGCTCGACGCCGTCGAGTTGGAACTCTACAAACGGCTGCCGGGTGACCTGTCGATTCTGACGCCGTCGCCCGCGGCGGACACCGACACCGTCACCGTCACCGGCGAGACCGCTGCCAAGTGGAACCTGAAGACGATCGCCGACCTGGCGGCACATTCAGCGGAGGTGAAATTCGCTGCGCCCTCGGATTTTCAAGCCCGGGTGTCGGGCTTGGTCGGGCTTCGCGCGCGATACGGGCTCGACGTCGCGCCCGGCCACTTCATCGCGATCAGCGACGACGGAGGCGCGGTCACTGTTCGCGCTCTGCTGGACGGCACGGTCAATGCCGCCAACATCTTCAGCACCTCACCGGCCATCATGCAGAACCATCTGGCGGTGCTCGACGATCCGGAACACAACTTTCTGGCAGGCAACATTGTGCCGCTGGTGAATTCGCAAAAGAAATCCGATCGGCTCAAAGATGTGCTGGACGCGGTGTCGGCCAAAATGACCACCCCCGGTTTGGCGCATCTCAACGCTTCGGTCGCCGGCAACGCCGGCATCGACCCCGACCAGGCGGCTCGAACCTGGTTGCGGAATAACGGCTTCGATCACCCGATCGGAAGCTGAGGCTTGGCTTGATCACCTTCGAGAACGTCTGCAAGGTCTACGCCGACGGCACCGTCGCCGTCGACAACCTGAACCTGGATGTACCCGAGGGCACGCTGACCGTTTTCGTCGGCCCCTCCGGATGTGGCAAGACCACGTCGATGCGGATGATCAATCGGATGGTTGAGCCGACGTCGGGCACCGTCATGGTCGACGGCGCCGACGTCGCAGGTGTCGACCCAGTCCGACTGCGCCTGGGCATCGGCTACGTGATCCAGGGCGCGGGCCTGATGCCACACCAACGAGTGATCGACAACGTCGCGACGGTACCGGTGCTCAAAGGCCAATCGCGCCGCTCGGCCCGTAAGGCCGCCTACGACGTGTTGGAGCGGGTCGGTTTGGAC
>JAFAID010000690.1 GCA_019236925.1 Mycobacterium sp.
TCGATGGCGGGCAGTTGCCCCAACACCAAGATGGTGCTCGGCGGTTACTCACAAGGTGCGGCCGTGATGGGCTTTGTCACCTCGCCTGCCGTCCCGGATTCGATACCCGCCGACGTCGATCCGGCGACCGTCCCGAAGCCGCTGCAGCCCGACGTGGCCGACCACGTCGCCGCGGTCGTGCTGTTCGGAACGCCCAATGTACGGGCAATGGATTTCCTCGGCCAACCGCAGATTGTGATCGGCCCGCTTTATCAGGCCAAGACCATCAAGGTGTGCGCCCCCGAGGACCCGATCTGCTCGGACGGGATGAATTTCGCCGCGCACGATGGGTACGCAGACGACGGGGGCGTGATTGCCGAGGGGGCTGACTTCGCCGCGAGCCGCCTCGGTGTAGGTGGCACCCATGTGGCACCGGCGCCTCCACATCAGGGCTTTGGAGACTGAGGTCCACGCGTAGTCGGATTCCGTGCCTGGACTAGCGTCTAGAAAGTCTGTGCGCTCGCATCCAGGGACGGAGGACGGTCATGGCGATTCGCGTCGCACATGTCGGCACCGGAAACGTCGGTCGTCTGGCGTTGGCCGAGCTGGTCACCAATCCACAATTCGAACTGACCGGGCTGTGCGTGTCGTCGCCGGAGAAAGTCGGCAAAGACGCTGGAACCCTCGCCGGGGTGGACGTGTCCACCGGTATCGCCGCCATCGATGACCTCGATGCCGTGCTGGCCACCGGACCCGAATGTGTCGTGTACTGCGCGATGGGTGACACGCGTCTTCCCGACGCGATGAAGGACGTCATGCGCATCCTCGCCGCGGGCATCAACGTCGTCGGATCGTCGCCGGGGATGTTGCAGTACCCGTGGGGCGTGATGCCCGACAAATACATCGCCCGTGTCGAAGATGCTGCGCGGAAAGGTAATTCGAGTATCTTCATCAACGGCGTCGATCCGGGATTCATCAACGACCTGATCCCGTTCGTGCTCGCAAGCACCTGCCAGCAGATAGAACAGGTGCGCTGCATGGAGATCGCCGACTACGCGACCTACGACGGCGCGGAGGTCATGCACTACACGGGGTTCGGCAGGCCCCTTGACGACATGCCGATGCTGCTGCTACCGGGCGTGCTGAGCATCGCCTGGGGCGCGGCGATCCGTCAGCTGGCCGTGGGTCTGGGTATCGAATTGGACGAGATCACCGAGTCCTATCAGCGCGAGCCGGCGCCGGAAGATTTCGACATCGCGGTGGGGCGCGTCGCGAAGGGGACCATGGCCGCGTTGCGGTTCGAAATCAAGGGCATATCCGACGGGCGTCCGGCCATAGTCGTCGAACACATCACCCGGCTGCGGGAAGACCTGCGACCCGACTGGCCGCAACCGGCGCAGCCCGGCGGCTCGTATCGAGTGGAAATCGTCGGCGAGCCGTCCTACACCGTGGACATCTGCCCGACCAGCCGCAAGGGCGATCACAACCACGCGGCGATCGTTGCCGCGGCGGGGCGCATCGTCAACGCCATTCCGGCCGTGGTCGCCGCGCCGCCGGGCATCACGACGACGCTGGACTTACCGCTGGTCACCGGAAGCGGGCTGTACGCGCCAGCGGGAGTCGCAGCGGTCTGACATGGGCACTCAAGCATTCTCGCCCACGGTGGTGCTGGTCCACGGGGCGTGGGCTGACGGATCCAGCTGGAGTCGAGTCATCACCGGTCTACATCAGACCGGGATTCCCGTCGTCGCGGCCCCCATTCCGCTCACCACTCTGGACGACGACGTGAACGCGCTTGACCGCACCATCGACAGGACCGAGGGGCCGGTCGTCGTAGTTGGGCACGCCTATGCCGGGGGTGTTATCGGGGCGACCAAGCATTCGCGGGTGCGTGCGCTGGTCTATGTCGCCGCCTTAGCGCCGGACGAGGGCGAAACCGTCGCCGACGTCTTCTACCGCGATCCCCCACACCGCGACGCGCCCGAACTCAAGCCCGACGACCAGGGCTGGATTTGGCTGCCGGTCAAAGCCTTTGCCAAGGCATTCGCCCAGCATGGCACGGCCGAACAGCATGCCGTGCTGGCAGCGGTACAGCGGCCGATCGCCGTACCGTGCATCCAGCAGCCCGTGCCGAAACCTGGGTGGGAAGACCGCCCGTCTTGGTGCCTGGTCGCCGAGGAAGACCGGATGATCAACCCGATCACCCAGAAGTTCATGGCCCAACGCATGCACGCGAATGTTCATACCCACGACGCCGACCACGCTCCGCTGATCACCCGACCGCAAGCGGTCGTCGATATCATCTCCGAGGCCGTACGCAGCGATCTTTCCTAGATACGTCCGTCGCGCGGGTCGAATCCCCTTGGGTTACGGTTTCCCGATTAGCTTGGTGAAAGGGAGTACTGCCCGATGAGGATGTCTCACCCGGTGATCGCCGGAGTAATCGTGGCGTCAACGGTGACGGGAGTGTCGGTGACCGGCTGCGGCAGCCATTCGAAGTCCTCCACGCCGGCGTCGGGATCGACCACCTCGACGCACGCTCCCCAGCAGGGCGACTACATCTCGTTGCTGATTAAGGCCAGCGATATCCCCGCGCCCGAACCCTTCACCGCCGCCGGCCCACCGGTCGAGAACCCGAATGGCCAACAGGGCGCAACAGCGACGTTCACCGACGAAGACCACAGCCACACGATTATCGACACCATCCAGATCACGCTGAACCCCGCGGCCGCTGCGAACGCGCTGGATTCGGCAAAGGGGATACACCGCGAAGCGCTGCTCGCCAAACCCTTATCGGCCGAGGTCGGGGTCGACGGCGTGACGATCTCGGGAACGTCGCCGGATCACTCCAAGGGAGAGACGGTGTTGCTGTTCACCCAGGGCAAGGCGTTCGTGACGCTGGAATTCGATGGCCCAACGTATGCATTGGCGCCGCGGGATTTCGTCCTCGACGTCGGCCACAAACAAGACGATGCGATCAAGAAGGGCCTCGGGGGCTGATCCGTACCGGGCGGTCCGCGGGTTCAGTGTCCGGGATCGAATTCGAGCGGCAGCGCGATCGGGCCGGTGATACCGGTGATTTGCTTCCAACATGCCGGTCCGCTGCGGCGTGGGTTGGGCATGCGGCGGGTGATGATGGTCAACGCTTCACTGAGTTCGAGTCGTGCCAGATGAGATCCGAGACAGTAGCGCGCGCCACCGCCGAACGACAGGATGGCCGGCGACCGCTCGCGGGTGATGTCGAGCTGGTCGGGATCGTCGTAGGCCGCCGGGTCACGGTTGGCCGCAGCGATGTTGGCGAGCGCGAAAGTGCCGGCCGGAATAATCACCCCTGCGAGTTCAACGTCGTGGATCGCCAACCGGCCTACCGCGAAAATGATTGGGTAATAACGCATCCGCTCGTGAACCGCGTTGCCGGCCAGTTCGGGATGCTCGCCGAGCATTGCCCACTGGTCGGGGTGGTCGCATAAGACTTGCACCGCTGCGGCCAGTTGGTTGCGCGTCGTGTCGGTGCCGGCCATGAGCAGGGTGGCGGCCAGCATGAGTAGCTCGCTGTGGCTGAGGCGGTCGCCGTCGTCCTCGGCGCGGATCAGATCAGAGATCAGGTCGTCGGTAAGATTCTCCCGCCGCCGGGCCAGCATCTCTTCGAGATACACGTCGAGTTCATCCCACGCCGCCGCCACCGCGGGCCCGTCGGCGACGAGATTCCAGTCCAACATCTTCTTGATCTCATCTGCCCAGGCTGAGAACAGTTGCCAGTCCTGGCGGGGCACACCGAGCAGCGTGCAGATGATTGGGGTCGGGTAACGACGCGCAATGTCGGACACCACGTCGCAATGTCCTGCGGCGCTGAGCGGGTCGACGAGTTCCGTGATGACATCGACGATGACGGCTCGCAGCCGTTCGGCGCCGCGGGGTCCGAACGCTTTCGAGACGAGTCGGCGCAGCCGATCGTGCTGCTCGCCGCCGAGTGCCAGGAGGTTCTGGGTGATCCTGTCCCACAACGGGCCTGAGGTGAGGCCCTGTGCGGCAAGAATCGGATGCACGGCGTTGGTGAAGCGGGGGTCGCGCAGGACCGTGCGGACCAGCTCGTAGCTCAAGATTTCGGCGCCGTGCGGACCCATCGCCAACGGGCCCTGTTGACGCGCCTCGGCGATGGCGCGGTGCGCCGCATCCGGGTCGTTGAGGTGGTCGTACGCAATCGATGGCAGGCCCGCTTCCCAAACGGTCGGGCAGATGCTGGTTGTCATCATTCGACGATCGCGCGCCGGGAGGCGCAGACCATCGGCGCTAACGCGTAGATTTCGGCGGGCGGGGTCGTAGATTGTGCCGTCTACGGGCGGCAATCAGCAGGATCAATCGACGTGCGGACCTGCAGCTAGCAGCGCCCGCGCGCTCTCGACGCACGGCAGTATCCGTTCGTAGGCGCTGACCCCGGCTTCGGCGCGAGACCGCATCGGCACCTCCAACCCGATGACGCGGTCACGTGGCAGGGCCGCGAGCATCTCAGCCAGCGGCAACTCGCCGTCACCGGGCGCCAGTCGGTGATACATGGCTTCCTCGGCGTAGTGGTGCTCCTTCGTGGACCGCAACGGGACGTCACACAGCTGCACATGACCGATCCGCTCGGCCGGCAGCGATCGAAGGTCGTCTGGGCCGGCGCCCGAGCGGGCCACATGCATGGTGTCGATCAGCAGGCTGATCTCGTCCCGGCCTACATGCTCGACGGCTGCCATGGCGGCCGGCAGGTTTGCAATAGCGAGACCGGGAACGGGTTCGACGCTCGTCAAAATGCCTCGTTCGGCGGCCAGCTCGGTGAGCACGGCAAGTTCGTCGAAGGTGCGGGCCCGGTCCGGCTCCAGACTGACCGTGTTGATCCGCGGGATACGGAGTTCGGCCATGATGTCCAGATCGGCGGCATACGAACGAACGTCGACTCCCGGCGCGATAAGCAGGCCCTCCCCCAGTGAGATCGATACCCCGCGTTCGTCCATCGCCGCAAGAAGATCACCGCGCAGTCGGGCATCATCGCGCAGCGAAAATGGTTGGTAGCCAAGCGCATTCAATGGTGCAAATCCGACCAGTCCGGTGGTGATGTATCGGCATCCCAGATCGGCGGTGAGGTGGACGTATTCGACTGGGGGCATGCCGAAGACGCACAGCATCTCAACGCCGAGGCGGTCCATCGGTGCCGTTCCGCTCAGCCGCCGACCATGGCGAGGCCGCCATCCACGGGGATCAGCTGCCCGGTGATGAATCCGGCCCCGTCGCCGGCGAGGAACACCAGCACCGGCCCCAGGTCACTCGCGGGGTCGCCGAGCTTGCCGCCCAGCGGAATTGACAACTTCATCTGCTGATCGATGAATGCCGCCGCATCCGGACCCAGGAATTCCCGCAGCCGATCTGCGCCCGCGGTTTGAACTGCTGGCGCCAGCGCATTGACGGTGACCCGGTCCGCGCCCCAGGCTTTGGCCGCCGACCGGGTCCAGGCTTGAACAGCGCCCTTAGTGGCGGCGTACACCGCGGAAATCGGGCTGCCCATCACCGCCTCGGAGGACCCGAAATTGATGATCCGTCCACCACTGCCGCGCATCACCGCGTGTGCCGCCTGATTGGTGAGAATCGTTCCTTTGACGTTGGTTGCCAGCAGGAAGTCGATTTCATCGCCGGTGATGTGCCCGGGCACTCCCGCCTGCCACAGGCCGGCGGCGTTCACCAGCACATCCAGGCCGCCCAGTTCCGCCACCGCGGCACGGAACGCGGCATCGACCGCCTCGGCATCACGCACATCGCACTGCAGCCACGTCACCGCTGCGACGTCGTCGGCAGGGGCGGTGCGATGGTATGTCGCGACCACGCGCGCCCCCGCCTCGTGCAGCACCCGCACGGCTGCGGCACCGATACCGGTGGCGCCGCCGGTGATCAGAATGCGCCGGCCCGCCAGTGATGGATGAGGAACGGTCATGGCCGCGGAGTCTATCCGGCGGTGACGCCCGCTCTACGGGTTGCCGGCCGCTCGGGCGTCTCGTCGTCTCCGGCGCATGCGCCGAACCCACGCCCGTGGAACCCGTCACGGCACTGCTCAAGGAACTCACCATCCGCTACTCGGTGTGCTACCGGCCCGACGAGTTTCGGGAAGTGATCGATGCGTTCGCCAGCGGCGCCGTTGATCCCAGCGCCCTGATCGGACCGACATTGCAACTCAACCGAATCGCCGAAGCGTTCGATCTGGTCCGCGACGCAGCGGTAGAGGGTCGAGTCCTGATTAGCCCGAACGTCGTTGGCTAAGCAACACCGACTTAGCGGGAGCCGCTCCCCCGGCCATATTCGGCTGCGACGCCCGCGATGACGGCGTGCAAATAGCCCTCGAGTTCTCGGGCGCTGCGCAAACCGGCTATGCCGTTGGCCAATCGGAACAGGAACCCGCCCAGGAAGGTGATGACCGCGAACGCCTGCGCCTTGATCAACGTCTTGTCCAGCGGCGCGTTTCGGGGTTGGAGTTGCGCGACGGCCTCTTCGCCGATCGCGACGAAGCGCTCCATCAGATTTTCGAATACGGCGGCCAACACGGGATCGCGTTGCGACATCATCATCAGCTCGAATCGAGCGCGCGCACGAGATCGCTCCGGCTCTACCGCTGTCCGCATGGCCTGTTCAGCCAATCGCGACAGCAGTGTCGCCTCCTGATCGCGAGCGGCCGCCTTGGCTGCGGCCATCGCCGCTTCAAAATCAGCAACGTCCTGGGAAACCACGCGATCGGTCACCGCCCGGAGCAAGTCTGCGCGAGTGTGAAAGTAAAAGGACGTCGATCCGTCAGCGACCCCGGCGCGTCGATCGACCCGCAAATGCGTCAGGCCCCGGGCACCGTCCTGCGCCAACAATTCGATCGCGGCGTCGCACAGCTCGCGTCGCCGCTGCTGGGCGTGGGGTCGCGTCCTGGTCACAGTCCCCGGAGTCTAACCAGGGCAAACGCACTTGGTGCCCATCGCCACGTCGGCGATCGTCACCCGCTCGACGAGGGTGTCAGCGTCGCCGGCGCCGCAAAGCCCGCCCGCCCCTCGTCCGACGCGACCTTCTCCCACGGCGCGGGTATGGGGAAATAGCGCTCAAGAAAGTCGGTGACGCGATCCCTGCGCTCGGCGGCGGAGACTTCCGGAAAGCTGCCGTCGTTGAGGCAGAAGAAGTGGTACCCGCGTTTTTTGCGTAGCTCGTAAAGCAGGTCCAGACCCTCGCGGGTGGTGGTGTCGACGTAGAGCACCTTGGCTTTTTCTTGCTGGACGGCGTGCCCGGTTATGAGCGCGTAGTAGTGGTAGAACGAATTGGTCACCGACACGTCAGTGCTGGAACGAAATGCGCTGGCCTGGGTACGGGCGAATTCCTCGGGGAATTCGCGTTCCATCATGGTCAGCACGCTCTTGCGCAACGGAACGGCGGTGTGCTCGAGATGGCGGGTGATGACCTGTCCGAATCGCTCGTAGAGCAACTGTCGATTGACCCGCGCCGCGTTCTCAAACCCACTGCGCGTGGGATCGTTGGCGCCAAGTCCAATCCGGGTCTTGGCCTCGATGAACCGTGTGACCCCACCCGGCGAGAAGAACATGCTGGCTTTGAGCGCTCGGCCGAAAAACATGTCGTCGTTGGAGTACAGGAAATGTTCGGCTAGCTCGGGAATGTGGTGCAGTTGGCTTTCCACCGCATGCGAGTTGTAGGTGGGCAACGCGGCCGGGTCCGTGAAGTGGTCCTCTGCGCGGACAATGGTGATCTTCGGGTGATCGGCCAGCCATGCCGGGAGGGCCGAATCGGTCGCGATGAAGATCCGGCGCACCCACGGAGCAAACATGTTCACCGACCGCAGCGCGTACTTCAACTCGTCGATCTGCCGGATCCGGGCTTCGGCTTCGTCACCTTCACCGACGACATGTTGTGACATTTGTGCCGCCCGGCGCGCCCGAAACTCCGGGTCACTGCCGTCGACCCAGGAGAACACCATGTCGATCTCAAAAGTCACGTCGCTTGCATGAGGGGTGAACATTCCCGCGATGGTCGGCCACTTGTAGCCGTAAAGCTTTGTGGTTGCCTGCTTTATCTCTGTCAGCGGCACCACCCGACGGGTGAGCGAGTTCTCCACCGGACAGCGGACCACAGTATCTTCGAAGACCCAGAACTGCAGTTCTACCCCAAACCTGGGACCGTACCGGAAGCCGCCCGGTGCAATCCGACGCCGATACAACCGCACGATACGTGAGTCGGCGACCGGGGATAGCCTCCCCTGGGCCACCAAAACAGGAGAAAGCCCTGGCGTATCAATCGTTTTGGCGTACATTGGCTCTTCGGCACATGCGCTCGCCAACTCATGCTCGACTGTGGAGCGCAGGTCGATATCTATGACGAGTACTGGCCGGTTCTTGTGGTTGCGGATCAGAAGAAAAGGAATATTGGCCTTTTTCAACAGTTTTCGCAGAAAGATAAGATCTTCGATCTGAGCCTCATGCGGGGTCAGGCTCGACTCTATCCGAGCCATCTTTCCGCGGCGGGTAACAATATTGATCATTGCACACACCGCCTTTCCGGCCAGAGTCGCACAAAATCACATCAGCCCTAGTCAGGCGGCCCCATTCTACTGTCGCCGGAGGGTCGCGGTGCTGTCCGATCGGT
>JAFAID010000012.1 GCA_019236925.1 Mycobacterium sp.
CGATCGGCGCCCGAACGTCGGCGTCGGCGGAATCGCTTGGGCCATCAACGAATTGGACCTGCAGCCGGTCTACCTCAACTTCGCCGAGAACGCGCACCTGATGGTGACGGGCCGGCGCGAGTGTGGCCGCACCACGACGCTGGCGACGATCATGTCCGAGATCGGCCGGATCTACGAGCCGGGAGCCAGCATTGCGCCACCGACGTCGCGACCCTCGGCGCAGGTGTGGCTGGTCGACCCGCGTCGTCAGCTGCTGACCACGCTGGGCACCGACTACGTCGAGAAGTTCGCCTACAACCTCGACGGCGTCGCAGCGATGATGGACGAGCTGGGCGCCGTGCTGGCCCGACGCGAGCCACCGCCGGGCCTGTCGGCTGAGGAGCTGCTGTCGCGGGCTTGGTGGAGCGGACCGGAGATCTTCCTGATCATCGACGATGTGCAGCAGCTGCCGCCTGGCTTCGATTCGCCGCTGCACAAGGCCGCGCCGTGGGTCACCAGGGCAGCCGACGTCGGCTTGCACGTGATCGTCACCCGTACCTTCGGCGGATGGTCGTCGGCGGGTAGCGACCCGATCCTGCGGGCACTGGCACAGGCCAACGCGCCGCTGCTGGTGATGGACGCCGACCCCGACGAGGGCTTCATCCGCGGCAAGATGAAGGGTGGCCCGCTGCCACGCGGTCGTGGTCTGCTGATGGCCGAGGACACCGGCGTGTTCATCCAGGTCGCGGCGACCGCGCTGACGTCCGCGCAGTTCGGCCCGCATGCCCAGAAGCATCAGAAGACGGCGATTCACGACAACGGCTAACGCTGCCCCGCGCCGTCGCAGCGCAGTCAATGAGTTGGGGACGGCCAACGGGTTGGGCTCGGTTCGGGTACCGCCACGCTGGCCTCGACCAGCTTCGGCGGCATGGGTAAGGCCACCCTCTGTCGGTGCGTTGTCGGTGCCGTCGGCTTGGGCCGGTCAGCGCCTGGGGCAGGCCCGGCGGCGACGCCGTTCACCGGCACCGGCGTGCTTCCGGCAGCGCATGCGGGTGCGTCGACGGGAATGCCGTCGGACACGACGGCATTCGCCGCTTCGAGCCGGTTCGATCTGCGGTCCACCGTGATCCCCGGTTGTCGCCGGCGGCCAGCCGACGAGGCGCATCCGCCGGGCCACGGCCAGCCCAACCGCAGATGAACGGCAGTTATCCGCGGATGAACAATGGTCGTCTGGGAATGAATAGTCGGCGTAGGCAGCCGCGGGGGCCTTTCCGGCCATCTACTGTCGCAGGTGAGCGACCGCTTTAGTGACGAGCATCCATGCTCAAAGTTGTTGACGCCGAGGGTTACCGAGGAAAGAAAGCGCATTTCGTCCGTGACCATATACCGCGGTTTACACGTCGACACCGAGCGAGTAAGGACCGGGGCATGTCGATCGCTGAGCAGTTCACGACAACGCTGTGGGGCCGATATCGGTTGCTGCCGACCGTTGCGGCCCTGGCTTCCTGACGGAGGGGTTTAGTGCTGGATTTCGGGCTGTTACCACCGGAGATCAACTCGGGTCGGATGTATGCGGGTCCTGGACCGGGGCCGTTGTTGGCTGCTGCGGAGGCCTGGGACGGGCTGGCATCCGAATTAGGTTTCGCGTCCGCCGGTTACGGGTCGACGATCAGCGAGCTGACGAGCAATCCGTGGACCGGCCCCTCGTCGGTCGCGATGACGTCCGCGGCCATGCCGTATGTGGACTGGCTGAGCACCACCGCCGCACAAGCCGAGGAAACCGCCAACCAGGCCCGCGCCGCCGTCGCCGCCTACGAGGCGGCGTTCGCGATGACGGTGCCCCCACCGGCGATCGCGGCCAACCGCGCGCTGTTGATGGCATTGATCGCCACCAACTTCTTCGGTCAGAACACCCCCGCCATCGCGGCCACCGAACTCCTCTACGCCGAGATGTGGGCCCAAGACGCCGCCGCCATGTACGGCTACTCCGCCGCCTCGGCGGTCGCCTCCCAGGTCACCCCGTTCGCCACCCCACCACAGACCACCAGCCAGAACGGCGACACCAGCGGGCAAGCCGCCGCGGTTGCTCAGGCCAGCGGAACCGGCGCCGGCAACGCCGCGCAGACCGCGGCCCAGACCGCCGCGTCGACGACCGGGTCGTCGACCACCGCGTCGACCACCACATCGACCACCACGTCGACCAGCTCGGCGGTCTCGGGAGCGACAAGCGGAGCGACAAGCGGCGCCAGTGGTGGCTTCTTGGGCACCGGCGAGACGTTCAGCGAATGGATCGGCAGCGGCGGATGGCTGGGCACCGGCATGACCAACGCCAACATCACCACCATCCTCAAACAGACCCTGCAGGCCTACTTCGGTGTGGGCATCGCAGCCTTCACCTATAGCTACATCCAGCAGACGCAGTACCCGTTGCACGCGGTGGGTGCGGCGGCGGCGGCGCCGCCGGCGCTGCCTCCGCTCGGGGCGGCGGCGGCCGGTCTCCGTGATGCGGTGTGGCCGCAATTTGCCGGTCTGGGGGGGCTGGGCAACGGTGGTGTACCGGTGTCGGCAGGTCTGGGCCAGGCCGGCACGCTCGGCCGGCTGTCGGTACCCGCGAGTTGGCCCGGGATGACACCTGCTGAGATGGAAGAGGTCCAGTTGGTCAGCAGCGTCCGCCCCGGCGTTGCACCGAGCTCGAATGCGCTGCTCAACGGTGTACCAATGGCGAGTGCTGGTGCTTTAGGCCGGCGCGGCGGCGGCTACACAGTCCGCTACGGATTCCGCCACGCCGTTATGCCCCGGCCGCCATCCGCCGGGTAGCCGCGTCCATTCGTGTGATGCGCACGGCCTGAGTGCCCTACGCAGTCAACCTGCAACCGAACTGCGGCATGGCATCCGGACACGCCGAGGATGTCGGAGTTCGAGCAGCTTTTCCAGCCGCTGCGCTTCCCGGGAGCGTCCCCAGGTGATTGCCGTGCGTATCCGAGTGACATCACGAAGCTGGCGGATCGGCTCGGGTGGTCCAAACGAGCGCCGTACCAGACCGTGCGCGCCGAGTTGGGCCAGCCAGGTTGCGTCGGCGACATCGGTTTTGCGACCGGGGAGATTCTTCACGTGCCGCGAATTGACCAGCAGCACTTCAAATCCCGCGTCCTTCGCCAGGTAGTAGAAAGGCCTCCAGTAGGCCCCGGTGGCCGTCATTACCGCACACGTGATCCGCTGGGCGATCAGATGCTCACGCATGCCAGGATCTGGTTCGCCATCGAGCTCCACGTCGTCACCGTCTCAACGGTCTTGCGCCGCCCGGCACCGGCGACCCGCACGCGCACCATGGCGTCCTTCATCGAGATATCCAGCCCGGCACAACGGGCGTGAACCACTTCCACGCGCTTTTCTCCCATCTCACGCGCACGCCTGCCGTGTCCGTTGTGGGGAGGGCAGGGGAGATTCAAAAAGTCTGACGCTCAGGCTCGATGGCACCAATCCACGGTTCCCGTGGACGCCCTCCGTCACCATGCTGAATTTGCAGGCTCGCAGACACCACTGAGTGCATCGGGATCGACCACAATGAACGTGGCCAGTGTCCATCTCGGCAAGCGCCACCAACAACAGCAACCAGCTCTCAATCTTCCCCTACCATGCGGCGCAGTAGCCGACGCCGTACTGCTGAATTACGAAGAGCCCCTTAAACGTTGCATTTTTCGGCGTCATTTCTGCGAGATGAGTGCGCAGTTCAGGTGCAAGCCCAATTGTCATGTGAAATCGACGACGAGACTTTCTGCGCGAGACGGACGAACAAACCGTCTCAACCTGCGGATCGCCTCTACCTCAGTGACCTTCGGCGGGATCGATGCGTCCATCCAGATCGCTGCAGCCCGGATGGGCAACCAAACTCATGATGAACATCTGATTCCCGCGGATGAACAGTGGTCATCCAGGCGTGAACAGTTAGCTTCGTCAGGGCGTTGTCCAACCGAGACCAACTAGCCTCTGATCAGACGGGCTTTCTGACGCCCGAAGGTCCTAGAAGCTCACGGTTATACGAGGAGGAAACCGGATGTCGTTCGTGACCACACACCCCGAAGCATTGTCGGCAGCTGCCGGCAGCCTACACGGGATCGGCGCGGGGGTGAATTCCCAGAATGCGGCGGCCGAGGCCCCGACGACAGGGGTCGTTCCCGCTGCCGCCGACGAGGTTTCGGCTCTGACGGCGGCCCAGTTCGTCGCGCACGCCCAGCTGTACCAGGCGGTCAGCGCCCAAGCCGCAGCGATTCACGAGGCGTTCGTGAACACGCTGGGCACCAGCGCCCATTCATATGCGGCCGTCGAGGCCGCCAGTGCAGCCACCTGCGGCTAAGGGAGAAGAGACCAGTGGTGGATTTTGGGGCGCTAGCGCCCGAGATCAACTCGGCCCGCATGTACGCCGGTCCGGGTTCGTCGTCGCTGCAGGCCGCGGCGTCGTCGTGGAACGGGATTGCCGCCGAGTTGAGTTCGGCCGCGACGGCCTACGACAAGGTCGTCACGCAGCTGGTCAGCGACGAGTGGATGGGGCCGGCGTCAACGTCGATGGCCAGCGCCGCACAGCAGTACGTGTCGTGGATGACCGAGACCGCCGCTCAGGCCGAGCAAGCGGCCATGCAGGCCAGGGCCGCGGTCGCAGCCTACGAGCAGGCGTTCGCGGCGACGGTGCCTCCGCCGACGATCGCGGTCAATCGTGCTGAGACCACCGCGGCGGTGCAGGCCAACGTTTTCGGCCAGTACACCCCGCTGATCATGCAGCTCGAGGCCCAATACGGTCAGATGTGGGCCCAGGACGCGTCGGCGATGTACACCTACGCAGGCCAGTCGGCGGCTGCCACGAAGGTGACGCCGTTCGCCTCGCCGGCGGCGACCACCTCCCCGGCCGGGACGGCCAGTCAAGCCGCAGCGGTCAGCCAAGCTGCCGGGAGCTCAGCCGCCACCAACTCCCAGACGATCCTGCAAGAGCTGATCTCGTTGCTGCCAAGCAACATTCAAGCCCTGCTGACGCCGTCTGGCTTCCAGTCCGCCTTCGGAACGCCGTCGTCGATCTTTCAGACGCTTTTCGGCTTCATCTTCGGCACTACGGTGATCCCGACGTCGCTGTCGGCGTTCGTCAACCTCTACTCGCCGTACGCGAGCTACCTCTACAACACCGAGGGTCTGCCTTACTTCAGCGTTGGTATGGGCAACTTCGGCGTTCAGATGGCGAAGACCTTCGGAGCCATAGGCGCCGCCGCGCCGGCGGCTGCCGCGGCGCCCCCCAGCTTAGGTGGGCTTGGCGCCGGTCTGGGCGGCGGCCCTGCCGGCGCTGCCGGCGCTGCCGGTGCTCTCGGGCACACTTCAGGCACAGTGGCCGCCGGTCTGGGCAACGCCGGCTCGCTCGGCGGCAAGTTGGCTGTGCCAGCGTCGTGGATCGGTGGCGCGCCAACGGCGCCCACTCCTGGTAACCCGATTCCCGTCAGCACCGTCAGCGCTATCCAGGAAAGCGGCGGCTCCGGAAACCTGCTGGGCGGTATGCCACTAGCCGGTGCGGGCGCCGGCGGGCACGCTGGCGGAGCCGGTCCCCGGTATGGGGTTAAACCGACAGTGATGTCCCGGCCACCGTTTGCCGGGTAGACACCAGGCCGGACAGCCACGCGCGACGCATCGTCATCGGCGCTGCGGTTCGTTGTTGAAGTGTGTTCGCGCTCGGGCGCTTGATACGCCCGAGCGCGAACTGCGTTAACGCTCCCCTCACCTCCCAGCCGGGCCGAGACAAATCCCCAGCGTCGAGGGTTTCGCATCCGTGGCCCGAAGATGAACAGTTGGGTTATCTCCCGAAGAGCACGACGCATATGGAAGTGAGGCAGTAGGTTGCGGCCAGGTGAACAATTGCGGACGGGGGCAGGAGTGACCTATGGTGCAACCCCCTAACTCAGCCGTTTCTCTGGCGTTGTCACGGAGGCCCCGAAATAGGCGGGGGCGCTGGGCCGCACCTGCGGAATACTCGACAGTCAGCGACGCCCGTGTGCTCCCGAAAACCGTCAGCGGTCGCCGGACGATCGGAGCCGCCAGCGTGGTGCCGCGCCCGGTAAACCCTGCTGAGGTAGCTCAGGCGCGGGTGTTCGAGGGGCTGCTACAGGCCGAGTCCGCCGAGTTACAGGAATTAGCGCACCGCATGGCGGGGGCCGTGGATCACCAATCCGACCTGGAAAGCTCAGCGCCGTCGTGGGATCTGATGCAGATACGCGCGCGCATCGACGAAGTCCAGGGTCTGCTTCAGGCGTTGCGGGGCCGCTTCCCGCCTCCGCTCCCGGAATCGGACCGGTAATATCGGCCCGAATTAACCGGTCGCCAAACCTGATTGCCGTCTAGTCCTCTTCCAGGATCAACGCCATCTCCGGGCAGGCTGCGACGCCGTCACGAGTCACCTGCTCGTCCTCGGGCCGGACCTCATGTTCTTCGAGGATGGAGTAGCCGGACTCGTCGATAGGAAATAGTTCCGGGTCGACCGCGTAGCACTGCGCGTGCCCAACGCATTTCGACTGCTCGACACGAACCTTCAACGGGCTGTCCTCCCTCGATCGGACACCTGCCGATTCTAGAAGACACTATGCCCGTCGGCCCATCGCCCGACTGACGACCCGCGAGCGCCTACGATGCAAACGAAACAACGAACAACGGGAAGAACGCGTGTATGAGCACCCTTAACGAAAGCCTGTACGGGGGCTTTCACCTGCCGCGGCTCGACTACTACAGCTTGCCGATGGCCGCCGACCGCGGTGTCGGGTGGAAGGTTTTGCGGGACGCCGGGCCGGTTGTGTACATGAACGGGTATTACTACATCACCCGCCGCGAGGACGTGCTGGCGGCGTTGCGCAATCCCAAGGTCTTCTCATCACGACTGGCGCTTCAACCCCCGGGCAGTCCGATACCTGTGGTTCCGCTGGCCTTCGACCCGCCAGAACACACCCGGTACCGCAAAATTCTGCAGCCGTTTTTCAGCCCGCACGGATTGAGTAAGTCGCGACCGGTGCTTCAGCGGCACGCCGTTGACATGATCAGCGCCCTCGCCGACCGAGGCGAGTGCGAGGTGATGAAAGATCTGGCGCGCCTGTATCCGTTCCAGGTGTTCCTGGACCTCTACGGTCTGCCGTTGGAGGACCGCGACCGCCTGATCGCCTGGAAAGACGCCGTCATCGCCGACAAGCCGTATGTAAACGCGGCCGACATCGTTTCGCCCGCGCAGGACCTGTACGCATACCTCACGGACGTGATCAAGCAGCGCAGGCAAAGCCCGGGTTCGGACATGTTGTCTCGGGTAATGGCCAGCGACGGCGATTTCACCGATCTCGAGCTGCTGGGAATGAGCCACCTACTGATCCTGGCGGGGCTGGACACCGTGACCGCCGCAATCGGTTTCTCGCTGCTGGAACTGGCGCGCAGGCCGGAACTGCGCACTGTGCTCCGCCATAATCCGAGGCAAATCCGGGTTTTCATCGAAGAGATCGTCCGGCTGGAGCCGTCGGCGCCGGTCGCGCCGCGGGTACTGACCGAGACCGTCGAAGTCGGCGGGATGATGTTGCCTAAGGGCTCGTCGGTGCACTTATGCATGGCAGCGATCAACCGCGACGGCAGCGACGCGATCTCCACCGACGAGCTGGTCATGGACGGTAAGGTGCACCGACACTGGGGATTCGGCGGCGGCCCCCACCGCTGTCTCGGTTCTCATCTGGGGCGTATGGAGCTGACGGTGCTCGTCGACGAGTGGCTCAAGAAAATTCCCGAGTTCGAGCTGGTTCCCGGCTATGAGCCCGAAATCCGTTTTCCCAGCAAGACTTTCGCGCTGAAGAGTTTGCCGCTGCAATTCGGCTGACCAGCAGCACCGAGCCGGCAATCAGCGCGTCGATCCACGATTGTATGGCGCTGAGCTGGGGCGCTGGCCTTAATGCCCTTGTTGCGGAAGGGAATTGAGGCCATCGTGTTTAGAACTGTGAACGAGCAGCCGACGTTGTGGGAGGCAATCCTTCCGTCGGATCATAGCGTCGAGCTCGGAAATACCCATGATGCAGCACAATTGGCGCCGGCAATTGTGCTGCATCATCCGCCGAACCGAGCGCCCACTACGGGCAGTCACCGCCGACCGAACCTGGTGCGGGCACGGCGTCTTCGCCCACAACCTCGTCAAGATCAGCACCCTGGCCGGATGAATCGAAACCACAGCCGACCAGCCATCCTGACATCAGCTCGCCGCTGACCGCCACTATCCCCGCAGAGCCCTTTCCTAGTAGCTAGATTTTTATGCGCTAGATTTTTAGGCCTTGCACGTCGGGGCGTCGTCCCGCGTCAGCTGACCGGCCGCCGCGCCGCGTTCCGACTCGAGACTCTTGCCGAGCTGAGATCATGGAATTTACGCAGGTCATGGGCCGCTTGGGGATGCGGAGAGCCCTTCTCGGAGCGTACCTTGTTACTCAGCCGTTACCTCAGATGAACAGTTGTTGCCGACTGGTGAACAGTTGCAAACGACCAGCTCTAGCACCAGCAGGGAGCGGTGCGTGAGTCTATTCTCATCCACGGACAGCTTGCCGAAATGACCGAGGAGGAAGCGGAATGTCGTTTGTGACTACACACCCGGAGGCATTGTCGGCGGCGGCCGCCAGCCTGCACGGGATCGGCTCAGGAGTGAGTTCCCAGAATGCGGCTGCAGCGGCCCCAACGACGGGCGTAGTTCCGGCCGCCGCCGACGAGGTTTCGGCGCTGACGGCGGCCCAGTTCGTCGCGCACGCTCAGCTGTATCAGGCGGTCAGCGCCCAAGCCGCGGCGATTCACGAGGCGTTCGTGAACACGCTGGGCACCAGCGCCCATTCGTATGCGGCAGTCGAGGCCGCCAGTGCAGCCTCTGTCGGCTAAGTGCCGTCGATGATGTCCGTCCCACGGTGGCAGCCGGGTAACGGGAAAGGGGGGATCAGCCGTGTGTTTCAGGTCGGCGGTTACCTTGGGTAACCGATCCGGCTTTCACCACGTCCATTTCACTCGATCACCACTCAATCAAGGAGAAAAGTTAAGTGCCTACGCGTTTTATGACTGACCCGCACGAGATGCGGTCGATGGCGGGCCGTTTTGACGTGCACGCGCAGAC
>JAFAID010000093.1 GCA_019236925.1 Mycobacterium sp.
CAGCCCGACCCCGGCCTTGTCGAACAGGACGACGCGACAAAAGGTGGAGAGCTGATCGAAAAAGGCCTTGAATTCGGGCTGCGCCCACAACAACTCGACGTGGCTGACGTAGGACCCGGCGACGACGAGCTCGACGGGCCCGTCGCCGAACACCTGATACGCCAGGCTGAGATCGCCACACTTGGCGTATGACGTTTCCGCCACGGCGTGAGCGTACTGCGGCCGGGCATACGACAACGCCTCATTGCACGCTCGCCTGATTGATTTCTAAGTAAAACTCAGCTATCTTTAAGCGGTTACTCAGCAATCTCGCAGCCCAGTAAGCGGGGACCGGAATGCACCGCGCGCTTGGGCCGTACCTCACTGTTAGTGTCGCCATCGCTGGCGCCAGCCTGATTACCGTCCCCTCAGTGGCGCCACCGTTACCTGACGTCCAGGTCCGCGAAATCCAGCTTGTGGACGTTGACACCGCAGATTCGCCGCTGGGGGACGGTACGGCGTTGGTTTTCGGCCCCAGCGGTGTCCCGATACCGCCCCCGCAATACGTGGACGCCGCCGAGACGCTGTACCTGGAGCCCGATGGGTTCACCGGCACCGCCCAATCGTCGTACATACCCGATCAGTTTTACCCGTTTACCGGTCCCAACAGCGAGGTGCCCGTGACGTCCCTGGGCCAGGACCAATCGATCATGGTTTCCGATATCGAAAACCAAATAACCGCCGGAGGTGTGAGCCCCGAGAATCCCGTCGTGGTCTACGGCTACTCGCAAAGTACAGATGCTGCCTCGCAGATCATGTCGGAGCTCGCCCAACAAGGCGTGCCCAGTGACGATGTGCACTTCGTGCTGGTCGGCGATGTTCAAAATCCCAACGGCGGCTTCGAGAACACCTTCGATTTCCCAACCGGCAACATTTCGGCCTTCACCGCCTTGGGCGAGACCTTCTTACCCCCGACGCCATCTGACCTGTATCCGACCGACATCTACACACTCGAATACGACGGTTTCGCCGACTTCCCGCACTACACGACCAACCTGTTGTCGGACCTCAACGCCGAATTGGGGTTCTTTTTAGAGCACTTCGAGTATCTGGACCTCAACCCCGACCAGATCACCAACGCGATTGAATTGCCGGGATCTGAGGCGCTCACCGGTGCAGGGCTGACCGATTACTACCTAATCCCCAGCGAAAGCCTGCCGATCCTGGAGCCGCTGCTGTTGATCCCGGGAATCGGACAGCCCATCTATGACCTGCTGGAACCCGATACCCGGATTCTGGTGAACCTGGGCTACGGCAGCATCACCGAGGGCTGGAACCAGGGGCCGGCGAACGTACCCACCACCTTCGGGCTATACCCCGACGTCAACCCGACGCAGCTTTCCGAGGCACTGAGCAACGGCTGGCAGCAGGGAATCACCGACGCCCTCAACGATCTGCAGCACCCGGTCAGCTACCAAGACCAGGTCGCGCCGTTGTTGCCGTTCGAAAATGCGTTGCACACGATTGGCCTTGCCCCCCAGGACCCGTCGTTTACCGACGTCATAGATGGGCTCCTCAAGTACGGCGGCTTCCCGGTTTCTGACGTGACGCTGAGCTCTTCGCCGACAGACATCGTCAATGACATCGACGCGACGCTGTCATACGACTATTCCGCCTTGCACCCTCTTGAACAGTCAATCAATGCGTTCGTCACCGGCCTCCCCGCATACGACGCGAACATTGCCACGGATCAGCTCGACGCCGGTAACTTCCTGAACGCGATCCTTGATCCGATTTCCGCCAACACCGCACTGGATCCCTTCAACCTCCTGGTTGGTGCCGATGACGTTCTGTTTGGGGCCCTAGGTACCGCGGTCAACCTTGCGGAGCTGTTCTCGTAACGGCGTCGGCCCGTTCCGGGCCGCATCGTCGCCGGGCTGAGTTTGTTGATCCCGCTCGCCCCCTCGCCGCTGCGCGGCTGGGGGTGCCCCCACCTCGGCCCGTTTCCGGGGCGCATCGTCGCCGGGATAGGCTCTCCCCATGGTTAAGCCCATGCGCCGCAAACTCGCCGCCGTCACCGTCTTGGCTCCGCTCGTCGCTTCGGTCGCGCTGTTGAGCGCGTGCAAGCCCAACCAGCCCCCGGCGACCGCCCCGGGGACCACGCCGTCGATCTGGACCGGGTCGCCGTCGCCGTCGGGGACGCAACAGAAGGGTGGGCCAGCGGCGCCGGAGAGCCTGACCACCCATCTGATCGCGCCTGACGGCGGCAAAGTGGCGACGGCCAAGTTCGAATTCGCCGACGGCTACGTGACAATCACCGTTGAGACGACCAAGCCGGGCGCGCTGACTCCCGGATTCCATGGCTTGCACATCCACTCGGTGGGCAAGTGTGAGGCCAACTCGGTTGCGCCGAATGGCGGTGCGCCCGGCGACTTCTTGTCCGCCGGTGGGCATTACCAGGCGCCGGGGCATACCGGCGAGCCGATGAGCGGTGACCTGACCTCGCTGGAGGTCCGTAAGGACGGCAGCGCATTGTTGGTGACGACGACCGACGCGTTCACCAAGGACGATCTGCTGGCCGGCCAAGGGACCGCGATTATGATTCACGCCGGGTCCGACAACTTCGGCAATATCCCGGCGGATCGCTACACCCAGGTCAATGGGGCGCCGGGCCCCGACCAGACCACGATGTCCACCGGTGACGCCGGCAAGCGGGTGGCGTGCGGTGTCATTGGTGCCGGCTAACCGGCCGACCAGCAGGGCAAGTGCCCATATCGATTTCGCCGGCTCGCCCCGCCCGACGATCGGGGTGGAGTGGGAGTTCGCGCTCGTCGACGCGCAAACGCGCGACCTGAGCAACGAGGCCACCGCGGTCATCGCCGAGATCGGCGAAAACCCGCGTGTGCACAAGGAATTGCTGCGCAACACGGTCGAGATCGTCAGCGGGGTCTGCGACTGCACCGCAGGGGCGATGGCGGACTTGCGCGAGACCCTCATACCTGCGCGCCAGATTGTCCGAGACCGCGGCATGGAGCTGTTTTGCGCGGGCACGCACCCGTTCGCGCGGTGGTCTACCCAGAAGCTCACCGACGCGCCGCGCTACGCCGAGCTGATCAAACGCACCCAATGGTGGGGTCGGCAGATGTTGATCTGGGGCGTGCACGTCCATGTCGGGATCTCGTCGGCGCACAAGGTGATGCCGATCATGACGGCACTGCTCAACTACTACCCGCATCTGCTGGCGCTGTCGGCGTCGTCGCCGTGGTGGGGTGGGGAGGACACCGGGTACGCCAGCAATCGGGCGATGATGTTTCAGCAGTTACCCACCGCCGGGTTGCCTTTTCACTTTCAGTCCTGGGCGCAGTTCGAAGGTTTCGTCTACGACCAGAAGAAGACCGGCATAATCGATCATATGGACGAGATCCGTTGGGACATTAGGCCTTCGCCGCATCTCGGCACTCTCGAGGTGCGGATCTGCGATGGGGTGTCCAACCTGCGTGAGCTCGGCGCAGTGGTGGCGTTGACGCATTGCCTGATTGTCGACCTCGACCGCCGGCTTGATGCTGGCGAGCCACTGCCGACCATGCCGCCCTGGCACGTTCAGGAAAACAAATGGCGCGCAGCCCGTTACGGGCTCGATGCGGTAATCATCCTCGACGCCGAAAGCAACGAACGGTTGGTCACCGATGACTTGCCCGACCTGCTGAACCGCCTGGAGCCGGTTGCGAAGTCGCTGCACTGCGCCGACGAGTTGGCCTCGGTGGCCGATATCTGGCAGCTCGGCGCGTCGTATCAGCGGCAGCGGCGGGTGGCCGAGGAGCACGACGGAGATCTGCGCGCCGTTGTCGACGCGCTGATCGGTGAGCTGGATATCTAGTGGCAGCCGAACCCGCCGCGATGGCGATGTTCCCACTGCAGTCGGCGCTGCTGCCCGACGAGGATCTGCCGATGCAAATCTTCGAACCTCGCTATGCCGCGCTGGTACGGGACTGCCTGCGCGACGACGATCCTCGTTTCGGTGTCGTGCTGATCTCCCACGGCCGCGAGGTCGGCGGCGGCGATGTGCGCTGCGACGTCGGGACGGTGGCCACAATCACCGAATGCGTGGATCTCGCCGGCTCGGGCCGGTTCATGCTGCGCTGCCGGACGGGCGAACGAATCCGGGTGTGCGACTGGTTGCCCGACGATCCCTACCCGCGGGCCCTTGCGCAGGCGTGGCCGGACCAGCCGGGCAAGCCGGTGACCGCAGACCAACTGGAAGAGCTCGAAGATCGGGTGATGGCATTGTTCGAGCGGATCGCGGCGGCCCGCAATTTTTCGTTGCCTGATCGGGATGTCGTGCTCGGTACCACCACTGACGCCGTCGATCCCGGCGTGCGGCTGTACACGCTGGCGTCTCGGGTTCCGATCGGCGCGGCGGACCGCTACTCCGTGCTGGCCGCGCCGTCAGCCGCGGAAAGACTTGCCGCGCTTAGCGAGGCGGTGGATTCGGTCGCCGCGGTGATCGAATTCCAGCTCTCCGAATGATCCGCTAGATGCGGCCGCTATTCCTGCTTAGCCGGCCTTCGATGAACAGGCTGCGTGGCGCGAGATTCTCCAGGTCGGCTTCGGGCGACCGGTCGTAGCGTTCCATCAGCTTCGGCGCCTCGATCGCGGTGCTAATGAAATTGGAAACCGCGCGCTCAGCCCGAGGTGGCGTGGTGTACTTCGACGGGTGGGCACCGATGTGCTGGTTGACGTCGACGCGGGTGTGGCGGTGCTCACACTCAATCGCCCCGAGCAGCTCAACGCCTATACCGCTGACATGGGCACGCTGCTGAGTCAGGCATACCGGGACTGTGACGAGGACGACGACGTCCGGGCCATCGTGGTCACCGGTGCGGGCCGGGCCTTCTGCGCCGGAGCGGATTTCTCGGGCAACGCGTCGCCGTTCGACGCCCCGGCGGACGACACCGCGTTCTCCGCATCGCCGATCGACCCGGCCGCCTTCGAATTGCGCAAGCCGGTGATCGCCGCGCTCAACGGCCACGCGATTGGAATCGGCCTGACCATCGCGCTACAGGCAGATGTCCGCATTGTCGCCGATGATGCGAAATACGGTGTGGTGCAGGTCCGTCGGGGAGTGATACCCGACTGCATGTCGCACTGGACGTTGGCACATCTGACAAACCTGGGAGTGGCAGCCGAGGTGCTGTTGACCGGACGCACCTTCGGTGGGGCCGAGGCCGTCGCGTTCGGTATCGCCAACAAGGCGTTGGCCGCCACGCAGGTACTCGACCATGCCGTCGAGATGGCCCGCGACATCGCGACTAATGTGGCACCGATGTCGGCGGCGTTGAGTAAGCGACTGCTGTGGGACAGCGCCATCAACGGCTACACCCCGCGACAGGTCGCGTCGCTGGAAACGCGGCTGCACCATCGTGTAATGGGTACTGAGGACGCCCGTGAAGGAGTTGCGGCCTTCCTCGATCGGCGGTCGCCGAGATTCAGCGCGCGGCTCTCGGTCCACTGGGCGCCGCTGCCCGAACCTGAGCCGGAGCCGTGAGCATGCACATCGACGTGATCGCCGATGGGCTCGGCTTCACCGAAGGACCGGTGTGGCTCCCGGATGGGCGCGTGGCGATGACGTCCATCAGCCATGGCTGCGTCTACATCGTCGACCCGTTCGGTGGTCCGCCGGAACGCATCGGCACCGGCGGTGGGCCGAACGGCCTCGCCCGCAGCGACGACGGCACGTTGTACGTGGCGCAAAACGGCGGTGCTTGGGGCGCAAGCGGTCCCGCCGAGCCGGGCGTTCAAGTGATCACCGGTACACACGTCGACTACCTGGTCGAAGGACTCGGTGCCCCGAACGATCTGACGTTCGGTCCGGACGGGCGGCTGTGGATCACCGACACCCGCGGAGAGTTTGACATCAGCGCTCCCGACGCTGGCCTGCCGGGCCACGTGTATGCGACCGATGTCGTCTCGGGTGACACCCAACAGGTCGTCGACAACGGACCGGTGTTCATCAACGGGCTGGGCTTCGACCGCGATGGTTCGAGATTGCTTGTGACAGCAACATTGTCGTCGCGGCTACTGTCCTATCCACTGTCGGACCTCAGGGTGCCCGACCTGGTGCACACTTTCGTCAACGGGTGGCCTGACGGGATGGCGGTCAGCGCCCGCGGCGACTACTGGGTTTCACTTACCGGCGCTGACCGTATCGACGTCGTCGATCCCGCGGGCCGGCGCGTCGGGATGATCGAATTGCCGGCCGGATCGCTGCCCACCAACGTCTGCATTGGCGGCGAAGACTCCGACGTACTGTTCGTCACCGCCGCGCAAAGCCAGGCCCTGCTGCGAATTCGGTTCGACGGGGACGACTCCATGGCGCCCCGCCTCACGCCGTGAGCAACTCGGCCAGCACGACACCGAGATTGTGCAGATTGGTCTCCAAGGAATAAGTCCGGTCGACGGTCCAGTTGACGATGCCGCCGGACAGCGCGCCAACGATGATGTCGGCCAACGTTTCCGCGTCGTGTCGCGTGCTGACCTCGCCACGAGCGACGCCCTCTTTGACGAGTTCGACGAAGGTGTCGTGCAGGTTGAATCCGCGCTGGATGCCGTAGCCGCTGGTGGCCAGCATTTCCCCGATCAGTTCGCGATAGGTGTCGCCCGATTTGCCCAGCGCCGCGGCGGGTGTGCTTCCAGGGCGGAAAGCCGTCGGCGCACACTCGGAGGGGCTTGAGCGCAAAAGGGTTGCGCTCAAACTGTATTCGGAGATGGCGCGCTCGACGCCAACTGCGGCACGGGGGCGGCGATTTCATCGGGAACCGGCTCAGCGTGAACGACCGAGTTTCTGATAGCGAGGCCGCCGATGACGGTGCCGATGAAAAACAGCAGCGCGCTGACCTGGAGCAGCCGGGTGAAGCTGGCATCGGTCAGCCTGTTGGCGGTAATCAATCCCATGCAGGCCACCGCGATCAGCGCAGAAGTCCTCCCCGTCGCGTTCTGGATCGCGGCGGCGATTCCGCTGTGCGCGGACTTGACGGCGGACAGATTGACCGCGGTCAGGGGCGTGACGGCAAGGACCATTCCGATGGCCAGCAAAATCCTGCCTGGCAGCACGTCAGTGAGGATGTGGAATCCGTGCGCGGAGGGACGGATGAGCAGCAGTCCCAACCCTGCCAGCGCCGGACCCGTGATCAGGAAAATCCGAGGTCCGATCCGTGCCGCCAGTCCGCCGACGCCGCGGGCGAACAGCAACGACATGATGGGGCTGGGCAAGGTAATCAGACCCGCGGCGGTGGCCGAGTATCCGGCGACCTCTATGAGGTACAGAGCGATGGCCAACGAGCCCATCGTGATGCCGCCGTAGACGAACGCGGTGACCAGGTTGGCTCCGGTGAAATTGTGGGTCGTAAACAGGCCTGGCGGGATCATCGGGTGGCGCGCGCGGCGCTGCCATGCCACGAACGCCAGCAATGCTGCGACCCCCATCACCAACGCAACCCTGACCCGGGGGT
>JAFAID010000156.1 GCA_019236925.1 Mycobacterium sp.
AGCGAATTCCCGAGCTCCATGTCGGCCGGGAAGCCAACGCTGCACTGATGAAACGCCCAGCTGCCCGACTGGACGCCCGACACCGCGCAACCCGGTGAGTGGCTTCAATGCGATATTCGGCAAAGTTTGATGCTGCGCATCTTAATCGCTGATGGCACGCCGGCCGCGATGCAGATAACGTGTTAAAAGTTCGATCGGATCCAACCTGGGGAGAGTGCCATGCCCGATGCGCTTCCACCTCATCCGGTGCCGCTTTCTGGCTGGACTGGAAACCTCACGGGGGTGCCTTTCTGGGTTTATTGCAATCAGGCCTTAATGAAAGTCGAGCAGGACCAGATTTTCGAAGGGCCGGTGTGGAATTTCCTGTGCCTTGAAGATGAAATTGCCAAACCGGGCGACTGGCGAACAACGGTCGTCGGGCAGCTGCCGGCGGTGGTCGCCGCGATGCTGACCGCTCGATCGCCGCGTTCGAGAACCGATGCGCCCATCGCGGCGCTCTGATCTGCCTTGATGACGCCGGTAGCGGCGCCAAGGATTTTCAGTGCGTATATCACGCTTGGCGCTATGATCTGCGCGGCAACCTGCGCTCTGTTGCGTTTCAGCGTGGCGTGAGGGGCAAGGGCGGGATGGAGCCCGCTTCCGGGTGGAGGATCACGGCCCGCGTCAGTTGCGTGCGACCAGCACGCATGGGCTCGTGTTCGGCACTTTTTCCGGTAATACTTTACGCCCAAAGCTATCGATCGCACTGATCTTGAGTGGATCTATTTCGGCTATGCCGACGACACGCCTGAGATGCGCAAGCGCCGGTTACGCCACCTGCTCAACAGCACGGGGCAGGACGGCATCAGGGGCAAGACGCCCTATCTCGTGACGCGCATCAGGCGCGATGGCCGCTCGGATCTATTCGTAACCGGCGTCCGTGTAGACCTGATTCACGACGAGAGCGGCGGTCTGCATTTTGCGGAACGGATCATGGTCTGTGACAGCAGTCATTTCGACACGCTGCTCGTCATTCCACTATAGGATGACCATCCGCTTACGACCAGAGCTACAGCGAGGCTGTAAAGTCTCGGGCCGACTGGTCCGGGTGGATGGGTGTGGGCGTCGTGTCCTGAATCACCGGTCATTGCGGTGTTTCCAACACCGTACCGCTGGCTGAGTATAACGCGCGAATAATCGCCAGTTTCGAGCGAAAGGCGGGTCGGAAACAGGCAGCTGATATCACCGCTGCCACATCCGCCGGGCGATGGTGTGCGGCAGATTGTAAAGCGCTCCGGACGGGTTACTGACGATCTCTGTTGTAGCCAATCGCTCGCGGCAGGTCAGACCGGCTTAATCACAGCCGGGCAAAGCCGCGTCTTCCCAACGCAACAGGAGAGACAATACATGAGTAGGACTCACGGACCTGCCGAGAGGCGAACCACTGGCGGCGGCAAGAGCGCAAAAGGCGCGGAAAACGGCGTCGCCGGCGGCAGCAATGTCAGTGCCGCGATCGCCTCGCCGATCCCGTCTGCGGCCGCCGCAGGCGGCAATCGCACCCCGCTGGCGCTAGTCCGCGACTTCGGCGTGATCCAGGGCGCCGCCGGCGGCACGGCCGCATCGGCAGCCTCGGCAGCTCCAACCGGTCAGACCGCCGTGGCCGGCGGCGATGCGCCCTCCGCGATCGCGTCCGCCGGGGCGGTTGCCGGCGGCGACGCGCCGGCCGCCACCGCGTTTGCCGCGGCGGTCGCTGGCGGCGACGCCTCGATGGGGATCGAAGCCCCTATCACGCGGGCTGGCGGCGATGCTGCGCTCGGCAGTGGCCTGACGGCTTTCCATGTGTTCGGCCCGCGCGGTCACTTGATGACGGAGGAAGCCGTCCCAGGCGTCGGGAATGTCGGCAACAATCCGACCTACATACAACGCGGCAGCACGGCGAATTTTGTCGTTTTCTACGATAGCGCGCTCGGCAGCGCCGGAGCCAGTGCCGCCGACGCTGTTCTCGGAAGGTGCGAATCTGACTTCAATACGTTACGCAGCTGGTTCAGTAACACGACACCGGGCAGTCTGCCGTTCAACGTCTATATCACCACTGACAGCAACGGCGCCAGTCACGCGAGTTGCTCGTCGACCACGCTCTATCTGGGCGCCAACTCGACTAATCCGATCAACAATTCTTTCGTCCTGCAGTTGCTGATCGCCGAGGAAGACGAGGTGTTTGAAGCCGCGTTCGGGCACGGTTGGGATTGCGGCGCCAGCAACGGCGAGGGCCTCTCCCGCGTGTTGGCCAACGATCTCTATCCGGGCGTGGAACCGCTGAACTTCGTCTCTTCCGCATCCTGGCTCGACGCGCCCGGGCGCCCGGACTGGATTAACAACACTGAGGGCACCGACCAGGACTATGTATCAATCGGCTGCGCGGTGCTGTTCCTCAACTGGATGCGCTTCCAGCTCGGCTACAGCTGGATTCAGATTATCGCCGCGGGTGACTCGACCCTGGCGAAGACCTATCAAAACCTCACCGGCCGGACCGACGGCTACGCGTTGTTCATGGCGCTGATGGACCGCACTTATCCGCGGGGCACCCCCTGCGGGCTGACCACCGATAACCCGTTTCCGCTGCAGGATGTTGCGTACACTGGTGTTTTCCGTCCCGGCAGCGGCGTGGAATGGGTGGTGGCCGCGCAGCCTTGGTCGACCATGTTCAACACGATCAACGGCTACTTCAAGCAAGGTCTGTATGCGCATGCGCTGAATATCGTCGCCGACGACAACAATATTCTGTATTCCGCCGTTTTCCGGCCCGACAGCGGCGCCGAGTGGGTGGTGCCCGCTGAGCCGTGGCCGTCCATCGCGACTGTGATCGACAACTACTTCAAGCAAGGTCTCTATGTGACTGCACTCAGCATCGCGGCAGTCGGCAACGAGGTGCTGTATTCCGCCGTATTCCGTCCGGGCAACGGCACCGAGTGGGTGGTCTCGGCTCAGCCATGGACGCAATTCGCCACCACTGTAAGCAACTACTTCAAGCAAGGCCTGTATGTGGTGGCGATTGCAGCGACGATCCAGAACGGCGTGGTGCTGTATTCCGCCGCCTTCCGCCCGGGCAGTGGCGCCGAATGGGTGGTCTCCGCACAACCCTGGTCGAGCTTCGCGACGACGGTGAACAACTATTTCAAGCAAGGCCTTTACGTGAGCGGTATTGCGGTCGTCGAGAGCGCGAACGGGCCGCTCTACACCGCGGTGTTTCGTCCCGGTCCGGGCGGTGCGGAGTGGGTGCTCGGCAATTACATTTGGAAGGATTTCGCCAAACAAACTGACACTTACCTGTCTCAGGGCCTCTACGCAACCGCCATCGCCGCCTGCCGACTCGCCGTCTAGCGCCACCAGCGACTGGCCACCCGCTCAGCGGGGAGAGACGTACCTGCTGGCAGTTGGCCGGATCAACGCTGACCGCCAACTCTGAAGCTCGCCTTACGGCCGCCGGGCTGACCTCATAATCAGCTCGGCGGTCGCACTTGTGATTTGTTTGGTCCATTAGCCGGTTTGATCAAAGTGGAAACGGTACGATCCCTCATGCGACCGTATCCAGTCTGCGGTTGGCGTCGGGAAATGAGCCGGAATGACCATGACAGCGGTATCGGCGAAGGTCTGGAGGAAACGCCGGCGTGATTGTCGTGCCAGCTCCGCGTCGATGCAGAAGCAGCTGTTGAGCTGTGGCTCGGCGCACTGCAGCGCCTTGTGCATAATGTCGCCACTCAGGACGAGCGATGATTCCGGGACCGCACCATCACACAGATGTGACCCGGCGTGTGGCCCGGCCACGGCTCGATCCATACACTGTCGTCGAAGGCGTAGTCGGTCGCGACCAACTCTGCTTGGCCAGCCTCCATAATCGGTAGCAGGCTGTCCTCGTAATACGGATCGGTCGTGTATCTGGCTCGCAAGTGAGACACGCGCCAGTGGTCCCATTCTCGGCGGGCAAAGAGGTAGCGGGCATTCGGGAATGTCGGCACCCATCGGCTGCCGACCAGCCGCGTGTTCCAACCGACATGGTCGGCGTGCAGATGCGTGCACAGCACGTAATTGATGTCCTCGGGTGCAAACCCAGCGGCGGCGAGATTGGCGAGATAAGGCCAGCTTTTGCGATGATAGCGCAGCTTGTGCGGGGCGTTCCTTGTCATTGCCCGAGCAGGTGTCAACCAGGATGGTCGCGTTGCCGTCTTTATGATCGTGCTGTGAAACGCAAAAACGATCAGGCCGCTGGTTGGGTCGAGCAGAGTCGGTTCCAGCCAGCTCCGGTGCCGTGCAATGATCTCGGGAGATAAGTCGGGGTGGATCACCGTGGGCTCGAATAGACCCGCTTCGAACTCGAGCACACGCGTTATTTCGACCTCGCCAACGCGCCAGCGGTAAATCGGGCTCGTCATGGTTGCTCCTGAT
>JAFAID010000390.1 GCA_019236925.1 Mycobacterium sp.
CGATCACTTCCGCGTGGTCCAGCGCGTGAATTGCGTTCAGCGCCACGGTGTCCGAGGTCTCGCCGTCCGAGGCGAAACCAAGTAGCCCCTGCACCAACACATCTGCGGCGTGGTCGAGCCGCTCTTGGCGCCCGCCTCGGCGATCCCGGTCATGGGCCAACGGCGACCGGTAACGGTATGTATCGCAAAGGGAGTGCGAACTCGTCGCCCCCGTGGATCATGCGGTCCTGAGGATCGATCGGAATGACCTGGTCCTCGGTCATGGGATCGAAAGTCCCGCGCCGCTCAGACGCGTGTTGCATTTCCAAATCACTCGGGACTGTGACGGCGGTCAAAAAAATCCTCGTCTGCGACCCTTGTCACAGTCGGCAAACCAACCTACTGTGTGTTCAGTTGGTTGGTTTGCCGAAGGAGTCCGGTGCCCGAGACACGGCCGTATGACTCGCTGCGCGCCAAGGGCGAGGACCGCAAACAGCGGATCCTGGCCGTCGCGCAACGGCTGCTGACCCGCAACGGGTGGCGCAATACGACGCTGGCCCAGATCGCCGGCGAGGCCGGCGTCAGCCCCGCCGGCCTGCTGCATCACTTCGAATCCAAGGAACAGCTGCTGCATGCTGTGCTCGACGTCCGCGACGCCGATGACGACGCACACGCGGACCGCGCCGGCGATCTGATCTCGGAAATCGCCGCGGTCGCCGATCGGTTTTACCGGTCGCCCGAATTGGTCGGCACGTTCACCGTGCTGCTGGCGGAGAACATCGATCCCGACGCTCCGCTGCACGACCGCCTCGTCGACAGATACCAGGGTGCGGTCGACATCATCACTGAGCTCATCCGGCGAGGTCAGCGGGCCGGCCGGTATCGCATGGATATGGATGTCACCGTCAAGGCGGTGCAGATCCTTGCCTTTATCACCGGAATGGAGACCACATGGTTGATCAATCCCTCGATACCCCTGACCGAGGTCTTCAAGGAATACGCGGAATCGTTGGCTCGGGACATGGCGCCGCCGAGCTCGGCATGAGATACCGGCTCGACGTGGTCGCCGCGGATGTCGCCGACGTGGTGAAGTTCGCCGGCGGTTGGCTCTTCGACCGGGCGATGGCCGGCTGGGACGTCACCGTGCTGCTCGCCGACCATCCCGACGAACGACCGTTGCAGATCCTCGGCGCCCAGATCGTCGACCTGGAGTACGCACTCGCCACGGCGGGGCACCGGCCGCCGCCTCAGACCCTGGCTGCTGCAGCGGACCTGTTCGGCTGCGATTCCCGCGTCCGACAGGGCGTCGTGCAGGCGCTCGACCAGGGCGCCACCGAAGTCACCCTGTGGGGCGAGACGTGGCCGGCCGAGCTGGAAGACAGCGTCGGCCTGGTCCAGCACCGGCTCAGCGCCGCGGCCCAGACATTCAAGGCCCAGGCCCTGGCGGCCGCCGCGATGCCGCTGGATTCGATCGGGCTGATCGAGACGTTCCGCAGCCGGGTGATGGCCTGCCCGTCGGTCGAGGCCGACCTCATTCCGGCCAGCTGACCCGCAGTACGCCCACGCCGCGTTGACGTCGCGGCATGCTCTGTGGAAATCTAATACTCATCTCTGAGAGGCGCATTCTCACAGGTCGAGATTGGAACGGTGCGAGATGGTGAATGACTTCACCGAGTTGGACTTCTTCCGCGGCAGCGAGCTCATCGCGGACCCGTACCCCTACTACGAGTCCCTCCGGCGGCAATGCCCGGTGACCCCGGAAAAGCACCATGGCGTCACGATGGTGACGGGCTGGGACGAGGCCTGTGCCGTACTCAATGACGCCGAGACGTGGTCGTCGTGCATCTCGGTGACCGGGCCGTTCCCCGGCTTTCCGGTGCCGCTCGAGGGTGACGACGTCACCGACCTGATCGAAGAACATCGCGACGAGCTGCCGTTCAGCGACCAGCTGCCCACGCTTGATCCCCCGACACATACCAACCACCGCTCGCTGCTGATGCGGCTGATCACCCCCAAGCGCCTCAAGGAGAACGAGGACGCCATGTGGGTGCTCGCCGACCAGGCACTCGACACGTTCCTGCCACCGGGCGAGGGCGAATTCATCAAGGGCTTCGCGAGCCCCTTCACCCTGCTGGTCATCGCCGACCTGCTCGGTGTGCCCATGGAAGATCGCGACAAATTCGTCAAAGGCATCCGCCAGCACTCCGGCGGCGGCATTGGGGGCACCGGCAAGGAGGCGCTGGCGCACAGCCCGCTGGAATTCCTCTACGGTCTGTTCTCCGACTATGTCCGGGACCGCCGCCGCGAGCCGCGCGATGACGTGCTGACCGGTCTGGCGACCGCCACCTACCCCGACGGCTCTACTCCCGACGTCGAGGACGTCGCCCGCGTCGCGAGCAACGTCTTCTCGGCGGGTCCGGAAACCACCGTGCGACTGCTCGGTGCCGCGTTGCAGACGCTGGGGGAGCGTCCCGACATCCAGGCGGAGTTGCGCAAAGACCGCAGCCTGATCCCCAACTTCATCGAAGAGGCGCTGCGCATCGAGAGCCCTGTCAAAGGGGACTTCCGGATGAACCGGGTGCCGGTCAACGTTGGCGGGGTCGACCTGCCCGCCGGCACCACGGTGATGGTCGTGCAGGCCGCCGCCAACCGCGATCCGCGACGGTTCGACGACCCCACCACATTCGACCCGGCCCGCAAAAACGCCCGCCAGCACATCTCGTTCGGGCGAGGCATCCACAGCTGCCCCGGCGCGCCGCTGGCGCGCGCTGAAACGCGGGTGGCCATCGAGCGACTGCTGGATCGCACGTCCGACATCAGGATCAACGAGCGCGAGCACGGTCCGGCGAATGACCGCCGCTACCAATATGTTCCGACCTATATCCTGCGAGGCCTGACCGAGCTGCACTTGGAGTTCACGCCGACATGAAAGTCTGGGTAGACGACCAGCGCTGTCGCGGTCATGGCGTGTGTGTCACGCTCTGTGAGGATGTGTTCAACCTGACCGACGATGGCTACGCCGAGGCGATAGAGTCAGACGTCCCAACGGAATTCGAGGCAGCCACCCGGGAGGCCATCGATTGCTGCCCCGAGCAGGCCATCGCGGAACGCTGACCAGAAACGCACTTGGATAAGGAGATTCACTACATCATGCCTAAGGGATATGTCATCCTCACCGAGGCCATCAAGGATCCGGAGGGCATGAAGGCTTACGGCCGGGCCGCCGGAGCGGCGATGGGCGGAGTAAACATCCTCGCGGTGGATACCGCACCTAAGGTCGTCGAGGGCAGCTGGCATGGCGACCAGACCGTGGTGTTGGAATTCGAGTCGGTCGATGCGGCCCGCGCGTGGTACGAGTCCGAGGCCTACCAAAAAGCGGCGAAACTGCGCCAGGCCGCCGCAGACTGCAATGCGGTGATCATCTCCGGATTTGGCTGAGCCGCAACAGCTTTACTAGAAGGGCGGCGGCTCGTCGTCGCTACCGGGTGGCGCCGGTCTGCGTGAGGCTGCTCGGCGAACTGGGCGGCCGGATGACAGGAGATTCTCAGGAAGGCGCGCCGGTGACGTCCCGGGTTGGACGCGATTCGACTGGTATCACCACGCATATGAAGAATGTTGCACGTATCGCAGGATCAACACTCGTAATGACGGTCGGCCTGGGGCTCGCCGGTTTGGGCGCGGCTGCCGTTGCCCAGGCCCAACCCGCGCCCGTCCCGACCTACTGGTGGTGCCCCGGCCAGGGGTGGATGCCAGGCTGGGGCCTCAACTGGGACCAGACGCGCTGCCACGACGAGAATTATTTGGAGGGCGACCCCCACGACCAGTTCCATTGGCACGGCCAAGGCCCCTGGTACCCGTACTGAGGTAGTACGAGCGCATCCGGTGACCCCGGTGTTTCGGTCGCCGGAAAGGTCATCCGTTATTCGCTGATCGAAATGGCCTGTCGCGGGCACTGCCGGACCGCGTCGCGCACTTGCGCTTCGTTTTCCGGCGTGACGTCCTCCTGCAGGATGGTCAGCGTGTCGTCATCCTCGAGCTGAAACACCTCCGGGATGATGCCCATGCACACCCCGTTGCTTTCGCACAGACCCCAGTCGACTTCGATCTTCTTCGTCATTCAAAGCCCCTCAACGCAATACCTTCACCGGTACGTTCAGCCAGCCCGCGACGTTCTGCATGGTGACGCGTTTGCAGCCCTCCGCACTTTGCGTATGACGTTTCCGCCACGGCATGAGCGTACTGCGGCCGGGCGCTAGCCCTACCGTATCTGCCGCTTCGCGCTCGGTGTACGACAACGCCGCCATTTCCGCCCTTCTAGAACTCTGCCGGGCGCTGACCGACTCGGCCGCTGTGCAGCAGCAGGGACAGGCGTGTGTGCAACTGGCAGGCTCGCTGCACCCGACGAGGGAGCGCCGGCGGTCGGCTTCGTCGGCAGTGCAGCGGCAGGCTAGATCGCCGCTACCGAGCCGCCGTCGACGGCAGCATGCCGGTGTCGCCGGTTCGCTTGCACGGCAAGGTGTTTGCGGTCGTTGGGGGGAACGCGAGTACAGTAGCTCCGATGACTGTCGCCCCGTCGAATCAGCGGATGATTGCCGGGGTCGCCGCCGCGTCCGTCGCCCTCGGAGTGGCCCAGCTGGCGGGCATCCCTTTCTGTGCGCGTGCCGATGCGCGTACGGCGATCGGCTTTGTGGTCGTCGGCCTGCCACCGAGACCCGTCAAAGAGTGGGGGATTCAGACCCTGGGGTCGATGGACAAACTCTTCGTGGCCGTCGCCGTGCTCGTGGTGATCGCTGCGGTCGCCGCAATCGCCGGGACTCTCGAGACTCAGCGTCGCCCGGTTGGCAGCGCGGCGATCGCCGCGGCGGGCGTTCTCGGATGCATCGCAGTGCTGTCGCGGCCGGGTGCGACGGCAC